>CAZHKD010000053.1:0-11532 GCA_964533255.1 uncultured archaeon
AATCTCACCGATGGAACGTTTATGAAGCCAAATCCGATGAATACATGGTGTTTTTTGTCGTCGATTTTGATGGACAGCCTGACGGGCTCGTCAAGGGATTCCCCCCTGAAAGCCTTCAGGGCTGCCTCGGGAAGCCTCATTATGCCTCATTATATATCATTGAAAAATAAGAATTATTTGGTGTTGTGGGGTTTATGACGTCTGGCTTTAATTTTGACAGACTTCCAGGTCCTCCTTAAACTGGCAGGAAGCAACAACCACAGCTATTGGAATCGCCGCCCCGCGCTCATGTCTCCCTACATAAATCTGCCCCAGTCCCGGGACGAATGAAGAAAGTATGCCGGCAAGAAAGGGATTTTTCATGCACTCGCATCTCCGTCATTTCCATACCGCTTGGCAAATTCCGTCACCTTCCCCAGGACGCTAATGGCAGTTATCGCGTCCGGATAAACCGGGAACTGGTTGAGCTCGTAGTTGTTCTTGGTCTCGAAAACAGCCTCCCTCATCCCCTCCACAACGAAGTATATGGGCTTCCCGTACTCCTTTATCTTCTTGAAGTCCGGGCTGTAGGTGGGCTCTGCGATTTCAACGCCAGCCCAGATGGCGACGATGATGGAGTCGACGTTGTCATCTTCAAGAAGCGCGGTGATGGTGGTGTCGTAAGCTCTGTATATGCCGTTGTACTCAACCATTGGCCAGATGTCCACGGGGTTGTTCACGCTGTGCCACTCAGGCGTCACCTCTGAGATTTTCTCGATTGTCTCCTTGCTCAGCTCTGCCAGCTTTAAGTTGCTGAAGTATATGGCATCGGCACCCTGAACGCAGCCGGAGCCGGTGTAGTGTATGAGCGCAACCCTGTCGCCTTTCGGGAGGGGCTGGAGAGAGAAGGCTTTGGTGACGTTGAAGAGCTCCTCAAAGCTGTAAACCCTCGTTATGTTCGCCTGCCTGCAAACGGCATCGAAAACCTCGTCATCACCGCAGATGGAAGCTGTGTGGCTCAGGGCTGCCTTCTGGCCGTAGGCGCTCCTCCCGGTCTTGAACACCACGATTGGCTTCTTTGCTTGCTTCGAAACCTCGTAGAAAGCCCTTCCATTCTTAACCCCTTCCATGTACATTCCTATGACCTTCGTTCCCTCGTCGTCCAGCAGGAAGTCCAGAACCTCGTAGTCCTCAACGTCTGCTTTGTTCCCCATCCCCACAACCTTGCTGAAGCCTATGCTGGGATGGTTCGTTGCCACGTGGGCCATCATTATGCCCAGGAAAAGCCCTGTTTGTGCTACGATGCCAATCTTACCGACTCTTATCACCGGCATCTTTGCAAATGTGGTTATGAAGCTGTTATCTGTGTTGAGAACTCCCGTTGTGTTGGGGCCGAAGACCCTGATTCCGCTCCTCTTAGCGATTTCGAGGACTCTCCTCTCGTACTCCGCTCCAACCTCTCCTTCCTCGCTGAATCCCGAGCTGACTATTACGACTCCCCTTACGTTCTTCTCCGCACACTGTTCCATGATTTCAGGAACGAGTTTTGCTGGCACAGCAATGATGGCAACGTCAACCTCCTCAGGTATGTCGAGGATGCTGGGATAGCACGTATAGTCCAGTATCCTGTCTGCATTTGGATTGACCGGGAATATTTTCCCCTTAAACCCGTGCTGCTTCAGGTTCCAGACTATGTTGTAGCCCGGCTTTCCGACAGTTCTCGAAGCCCCGATAACCGCGACGCTTTCAGGGTAGAATAGCCTGTAGAGCTCATCTCTGCTGTGTTTTCTGTCGAAGCTCCTTCTTTTGCCCACAACGGCCCTGGCGTCAGCCACAGCATAGCCTCTCTCGTAGACAAAAACCGGATTCAGATCCATCTCGATTATGCTCTCCTCCTCAACAACCCTGCTCACCCTGAGCAGCAAATCGACCAGAGCATCAAAATCTCCCTTGTAACCTCTGAAACCCTCAATCAGCCGGTGACCTCTAACTTCTTTGATCATTTCAGCGGCATCTTTCCTTGAGAGGGGCAGTAGCCTGATGGAAACGTCCCGCAAAAGCTCCACCAGCAAGCCGCCCAGGCCAAACATGATGACGCTGCCGAACTGGGGGTTTTCGGAGACGCCGACTATGACCTCTGTGCCCTTCTCGAGCATGGGCTGGACGTTTACACCCTCGGCACCGTCTATCGCCATGAGCCTCCTGAAGGCTCTCCTGACCTCCTCCTCACTGCGGATTCCCAGAACAACTCCGCCGGCATCGCTCTTGTGAACAATTTTTCGGGATGCGACTTTCATGACAACTGGAACGGCTGGCAGGCCAATTCTCTTCGCAGCATCAACAGCTTCGTCTTCGCTTTTTACGAATATACATCTCGCGGTTTTTATTCCATGCCCTTCCAGAATCTCCTTGACTTCGTGCTCCATCAAAAATTTCATGATACCAGCCTTTTTAATTCATTAATAAATATTGTCCATTTCTCACCTCATCTACGACCAGAGAAGTTATCAACACCCCGTCTTCCCTCACCCTAATGTCAGGGCTCAGCAGACTGTTTAACAAGTGGACGGTGCTCACATCCACCATCCTCTTCTGGGGACTGGCCTTTACGGCCATCAAGTACTCCGTTAACTACCTCAGCCCGGTGGAGCTTGCAGCTCTGAGGTTTGCCATTGCAGATTTGCTTTTCCTGATGGGCATTGTGCTGACTGGAATCAAAGTAAGCAAAGGCGATCTCCCGGTGGTTTTCGCACTTGGTATCTTCGGAGTTGTGATTTACCACACCGCCCTGAATGCGGGGGAGATTTACATAAGCTCGGGTGTCGCGAGCCTCATAATCTCAACAGCCCCCATCTTCGTCCTTCTTTTCTCCTGGGCATTCCTGAAGGAGAGAATTACGAAGCTGAAGGTGCTTGGGACGCTGATAGCCTTTGCCGGCGTCGCAGCACTCTCAAAGCCTGAAGCAGGCAACGGCGATGTAACTGGAATCCTGCTCGTTCTGCTGAGTGCCATTTCCGCAGCAGCCTACACGGTGCTCGGAAAAAGGCTGATGGGAAAATACGATTCCGTTACGCTAACCAGCTACGCGATGCTACTGGGCTCAGTTCCCCTGCTGGCGTTTGCGCTTCCTGCAGCCAGAAAAGTTCTGGATGCCGCCGACCCTGGCCTTCTCACCTCAGTACTCTTTCTGGGGGTCTTCTCCACATATCTCGGGTATCAGGGCTGGTACTACTTTCTCCAGAGGGAGGAGGCTTCGAGAGCCTCGGTCTTCCTTCTGGCAATCCCCCTCGTTGCCCTGCTGGCGGGAGCCCTTCTGCTGAATGAGGCAATCACCCCTCTCACAGTCCTGGGAGGTATCGCAGTCGTGCTGGGCATCGTTCTGGTTATTAAAAGCTGAAAAAGTGCTGTCAGGAAATGTTAGCGAGATAGCTTCCTCCTCACCTCCCCGTACTCCGCCAGCGCCGCCATTGCCCTGGAAGCGAGTTCGGGAGTCGGGAAGGTTGGCACCCCGTTCTCCTCCAGTCTCTCTTTCTCCCTATCCCAGACACCAAGCGGATATTTCAAACACATGGTAACGGGCTTTCCCGAACTCTGCACGGCTTCAATTATTGCATCAATAGGCAGCTTCAGGAAGTCGTCCCCCCAGGAGTAGATGTAGTTCAGAACCACTCCCTGCACGTTTCTGTCATTGAAAACAGCCTTTATCACCTCTCCGCACACATCTGGATCGTTTGCCACGAAGCCCAGGTCAACGGGGTTTGTTCTTATGGTGTAGGGCGGGAGGAGCCTGAATATCTCCTCCTTCGTCTCCTCTGTAAACTCCACAAGCTTCAACCCGCTCTCCTCGCAGACGTCTGAGGCGACCATTCCCAAACCAGCCACCAGAGAGACGACGGCAACGTTTCTGCCTTCTGGCGGCTTCTGAAGAGCAAGGGCCTTTGCTGACGAGATGAGCTCAATCAAATCCTCCACGACTATGATGCCGGCCTGCCTGAAGGCTGATTTGTAGATGGCGTAGTTTCCAGCCAGGGACCCGGTGTGGGACTTCGCTGCCCTGTTGGCCGCCTCAAACCTCCCGGCCTTGTACGCCACTACCGGCTTCCTCTTCACAACCTCCCTCGCAACCTCAATCATCTCCCGCGGATTGTCGATGCCCTCCACGTATAGGGCTATGCTCCTCGTTTCCTCATCGAAGGCCAGGTATTCGAGCATGTCTGCAAAGTCCACGTTGAGCCTGTTTCCGAGCCCCACGATTTTGCTCAGGCCTATTCCCTCCTGAATGGCGTAGGGGAAGAGGAGGTGACAGACACCACCGCTCTGGCTTACCAGAGCAATGCTCCCTTTTTTGACTTCGGAAAGGACGGGTGTGAAGCTTGCATTGAGGTCTGCGTGGGTGTTGACCATGCCGAAGGTGTTGGGGCCGATAACCTTTATTCCCGCGCTGTTGACGAGCTCTGCAAGCTTTCTGTGGAGCTCGCTCCCGTCCTCAACCTCAGCCTCCCTGAAACCCGCCGTTACTATTACAAGGGCCCTGACACCCTTTTCGATGCACTCCCTGATGACATCGTACAGCATATGCCTCTGCACCACCAGAACAGCAAGGTCTATCTCTCCGGGAACATCCTTAAGGGAGGGATAAGCCTTCAAACCGAACAGCGTGGCGTAGTTGGGGTTTATGGGGTAAATTTTCCCGGGAAAGTTCCTCATCAGGCTCTTCAGCACGTGGCAACCCATCTTTTTCGAATTGCTTGTGGCTCCAACAACGGCAACGCTCCGGGGGTAAAAGAGAGGTTTAAAGGCCTCGACCCTGTCCTTTCTTAGTTCTTTTTTCAGCTCTGCAGAATCCATGTTACAGGTCTGTGATGAATAATCAAATAATTTTTTTGATGGCTTCTGGGTTGACTTTCGGTGGAAAGTATTACCTTGAAAAAATAAAGTATAAAAATAAAATAGAACTATTCTCCTTAAACCTTCATGCTCTCAGTCTTCATCCCTTAAAGCCCTTGACAGATAATCCCAGCTCAGGTCTTTGAACTCCAGGTCCTCGCACGGCGGCTCTTCACCCAGCCACTCCTGATAAAATGTCTTGATGTCCGGCAGGAAGTCGAAGATGACCGGATAGCCGGCAGGAACTGCTTCAACTTCAAGCAGAGCGTAGCATCCGGGGCAGTAGTACTCTCTGAGCTCTGTCCATTCTGGGTTCGCGCCCAGATACTCCTTGTAAATCTCCTTCATCGCCTCTTCGTTATCCCTGACGTAAATCCTGGATTTCAGCTTCCAGTTCTCCCTGTAGTCTCCAAATTCGAAGCCGCATGAGCACTTAACCACTGCTTTTCCATCCCTGCAAACGATGAAGAGCCTGTCAGACAGTGGGAGAATGATCCTCTCATCCCAGCCAACCCTCTCCTGAAGAACCTTCAGCATCAGTCTGAACCTTTCCGGGTCTTTATCGCCGCTTATTATTCTGTAGAGCTCTTCATTGCTAAGCTTCCCGTCTATGAGGTTCCTGATGAGCTCTTCACTCTCCACAACCATCACCTCCCGTTAGAGCGAAGCCAGAAAACCCTGTGGGTGTCGAGATAGGCTGCGTAGCCTGGAGGAACGACGAAGGTGGTTGAAGGAGCTTCAATTATCGCGGCACCTTCAATCACATTCCCCGCCCTCAGCAAATCCATCTCGAAAACATTGGCTTCGTGCCACTTTCCTGAATAGAACATCTCCCTCTCCTTCTTGTAAGCCTCTTCTGGTGGTTCCTCAGACGACTTTTCCTCCTCGGGCAGCTTTGGCTTCGCCGTCGGATATACACAGGAGAGAATCACCCTGGTTATCAGGTACCCTGCTTCCGGGCTCTTCGCACCTCTCGCGTATATCTTCTCGAACATCTCCTCGTAGGAGTCGACTATCGCAGCCACTCCATCGGAGTCGATGGGGAACTCGAGAACCGGCACCTCCAGGTCATCAAGCATGCCGAAGTACATCATCCTGACCGCTGGCTTGAAAAGCACGTCTTCTGGCTCTATTCCCTCGTTCCTCAGCTCGCTTTCCATCATCTTCTTCAGCTCCCCCCACCCCTGATTCAGCATCAGGGATACGAGCTCGTTCATGCTGCCGTCCGGAGCTATGTAGAGCTCTGTAGAGAGATCGTGTCTTATTCCGTAGTCTGCTGTTGCCGCACCGAAGGCTGAGAAGGCTGCAGCCCAGGATGGGACGAGTATTCCCCTGAAGTTCAGCCCGGATGTGTATCTTGCTGTCAGAATCGGGCCTCCACCGCCATAGCTAATCAGGTGGTAGTTTTCCGGGGCGTGTCCGGTTCCCACTATCATGGCGTTCAGGTACATTCTCATATCCAGGCTTACAAGCTCAACGCAGCCTTCAGCAGCCTCATAAAGGTCTGTTCTCAGCGGTTTTGAAATCTGCTCCTCAAAGAACTCCTCAGCTCTCCTTTTATCCAGCTTCAGGTCGCCGCCCAAGAAGTAATCGGGGTCGAGATATCCAAGCACCAGCAGGGCATCGTTGATCGTAACAGTCTCAACTCCGCCATCCCTCCAGGAAACTCCGACTCTGTAGGATGCGCTGTCGGGCCCTATCTGAACCCTCCTTGTTGCCGGGTCTAGGCGAACGTAGCTTCCCGTTCCGGCTCCTATGGAGTCCAGTGCGATCATCGGAATGTTGACCAGGAACCTGTTTATGGTCGACTCCATCTTCAGCGCATACTGGCCCGCTGTGATGAGCCCCACGTCAAAGCTCGTGCCGCCGATGTCTGTCCCGACGATGTAGTCGAATCCGTAAGCGCTGCCGAGATACTTTGAGCCCAGCAGCCCGCCCGTAGGACCGGATGTAACGGTCATGATGAGCTTCTCGTGGTCGGGAGACACAGTTGTGCCGTAAGATGTCAGAATCCTCAGGGGAGCCTTCATACCCTTCTCCTTGAAAACCTCATCCATCATTTTGAGCTGCTGCCTGGAAGGCTCGGCAGCGTAGATCTGGAGGATCGTGGTGTTCATTCTTCCGAGCTCGCCCAGCACCGGATTGATCCTGTGGGAAAGGAAGACGGGCACTTCCACGCCCTTCTCCGCCATAACCTCTCTGGCTATCCTCTCCACCGTCAGCTCATGCTCCGGATTTGCAAAGGAGAACAGCAGGCAGACCGCAATGGCCTTCACGCCCTTTTCCAGCAGGTATTCCACAGCTTTTCTTGCCTCACCCTCGTAAAGCGGTATCATCTCGTATCCCGTCGGAAGGACTCTCTCCCTCACACCGACCACGTATTCCCTTCCAACGATGGGCTCGGGATAGAAGTGGCTGACTGCATGGAGCCTTTCGCTGTACGGCAGCTCAACCCAGCTTTGCTTCCCCCTTCCAAAACGAAGCGTATCTTCGAAGCCTGCTGTTGTGACAACGCCTACCGGATGCAGGCCTTTCCTCTCAACAATCCTGTTGAGCATGATGGTTCCGGTGTAAACGAAGGCCCTTATCTGCCCTATGGCCTCTTCAGCACCCACGTCCACCTTTGAATGCCGCAATGCATCGTCCAGCGAGCTCAGTATGCCCTCATACTCCCTTTCAGGTGTCGTCTGGGCTTTTCCGATCAGAAAACCGCCATCTCTGTCAATAAGAAAGGTGTCTGTCATCGTTCCGCCCGTATCAACAGCCAGAATGTCGAACCTGACCATTCAGACCACCTCAGATTGTGAAGTCCTCCGGCAGTTTCCAGAACTTCCTGAATTCCGAAGCCCAGCTCTTTGAGAGGCTCAGACTCTCCCTGTACATCCTCTTAACGTGCTCCTTCAGCTCTCCTTCGGTGATCTTCCTTCTTTCGTACTCCCAGAACTCCTGAAAGCTCATGGAACGCTCTGCTCTCCTCTTACGTATCTCCTCTCTTTTCCTCTCCGACTCCTCCACGTTGACAGCCCACCCGTCGCCACGCTTTTCCACAACCACTCCATAGACTCTCTCCAGAATGTCGGGGGTGTAGACGCCATCGTTTGCGTCCTTCTCGCAGAGCTCGTAGCTTCTGTCAAGGGGGTCTCCGAAGCCCGGACCGCCGGAGATGAAGTAGTGGAAGAGGTCGCCCTCCCCAAAAACCCTCGGATAGACCGTGGAGTAGTTAAGCCGTATAACGTCTCCGTTTATCAGCTCCTCAACCTCCGAATTCTCCGGATCGCCATCACCGAGAGGATACGGCTCCTTCTTTGCTACCCTCTCCTCGAAATCGGTGTTGTGGGCTATAAGCCTGAACCCAGTTGCCGGCGGGTAGCCCCCGCACATGCCCGAGCCGAAAAAGGCGTAGCCGTCTCTGAGAGAGTAGAGCTGGCTGCCCTTTGTTCCGAAAAGCACCCTCAGTATCTCCCAGCCCGTTCCGCCTCTGTACTTCCCGTAGCCAGCAGAGTTGGGCATTAAACGCCGGCCAAGAAATCTGAAGCCCCTCTCTATCCTCTCCCAGTCCTCAGCGTCTCCCATGTCTCCCTCCGGGTTCCACATGGCGTAGCCGTGATCCAGCCCGTCCTTAACTGCTGAGGCTCCCAGGCCCGTGCAGCTTATCTCGAAGGTAGCAACTGGGAAGTAGAAGTCCTCCATCTCGCCCGGAACCCTGCCGCTCAGCAGTCCACCGCCCTGGGTTGCGTCGCCCGTCATTCCGTAGCCCGAAACCACCTCCTCCCAGTACCCTCTGGCCAGAAAGCCCCGGGAAAGGCACCTCTGCATCCCCGTGTAGGATGGAATCAGGTAGTACCAGGGGCACTGGTATGAAAGCAGCGGGTTCTCGGGATTGCACCACGTTCCTGCCGGGAATTCGTGCTCCACAGCGTAGTAGGAGCCGTCGTTCACTATGGCATTGTGTACGAGAAGCTGGGTGAGCTGAACCCACAGCCCGCCCTGCATTGCAGCAACGCTGCAGTTCCAGGGGAATGGAACCGGAGCTGAAGCGCCGTCCATGCTCAGCTTCAGCTTTCCTTCACTGCTAACAGTAATCTCCACCGGCAGGTGGGCTATGTGATCCATCCTCGCAGTGGGCTGCCACGCTTCGCTGGAGAAGGGGGTGTCCATGAATGAAGCCGCTCTGTACCTTCCCGGAACCAGCCTCTCTCTGACTCTCGCAATCAGATCCCTTCTGCCCTGCTCTATCACTTCCCTGACAAACTTCTTGTAGTACTCTATCCCCTCCTCCTCGATGAACCTGAGCAGAAATCGCTTTATCATGTACACTCCGGCAACTCTGCATTTCTCGTCGAGGTCGAAGTAGAGAGGAGCCCTCGTTCCACGCTGTGCCCTTATCCTCCAGTCTTTCCTTGGCACATCATTCTCGCCAGTCTTCTCTGCTGTAACGTAAAACCCGTCCTCGAATCTTGAAGTGGAAGCGGTTATGTCGTGCCCGGGAACAACGCCGCCGATGTCGATTTCGTGGGTGACCCCACCAACCCATGCGACGAGCTCTCCCCGGTAAAAGACCGGGATGAGCGTGTGGACGTCGGTGGTGTGAACGTTGCCGAGAGACGGGTCATTGCAGGTGAAAATATCTCCCTCTCTTATCCCCGGGTCCTCCTCGTAACCGCTCCGTATCATGAACTTTATGTCCTCGCTCATGGTGTGGACATGCACGAGAATTCCCGTGGAGTGGGCTATTGCGTCTCCTTCGGGAGTGTAGAGGACGAAAGCCAGCTCGCCAATGCTCCTGACGATGGGAGAGGCAGAGATGTGGATGGCAACCTCCCTTGCAGTTACCAGAGCGCCCCTTATCTTCGCATAGGCCTGCATCCATCTGAAGGGGTCCTCCTCCTTAAGCTCAAGCTCCTTCATGCCGTAGTAATATCCGGTTTCCCTGAAAAGCCGCTCGGATTCTTCAAGCATCTGTAAAAGGGTCTTTCCACCCCAGCCAATACCCGTAGCACCCATAGAATCCCCTCGCTAATGATTAATCGTGAGCAAATTCAAATAGCTTGTCATTATATTATGCGTACACATTGTATATTATGGAGTGAGCATGCGTGAGTATGGCAAGCACACGGGGGATTCGAATTGGCAGAAGTCATCAATGCATCATCAATCCTTAAATATGATAATTCTTACTTGTTCTATGGAACTCTGGTGGTTGAGCGCTGCAGAACTTCTCGAAAAAATTAAAGGTGAGGAGCTGAAGCCTGCTGAAGTTGTGGAGGCTTTTCTGGAGAGGATAAAGGAGCTGAACCCTGAGCTAAACGCCTTCGTCACACTGAACGAGAACGCTGTAAGGGAGGCGAAGGAGCTCGAGAGGGAAGGAGATGGTGGCAGGCCACTATACGGGCTGCCAGTTGCTGTCAAGGATAACGTGGACACGAAGGGAATCAGAACGACTTACGGCTCAAAGCTATATGAGAATTACGTGCCAGAGGAGGATGCGGTGATTGTGGAGAGGCTGAAGAGGGCTGGAGCGATAGTTGTGGGAAAGACAAACATACCCGAGCTCGCTCTGCTGCCCATAACTGACAACAATATCTTTGGAGCGACGAAGAACCCATGGGATCTCAGCAGAACTCCAGGCGGATCGAGCGGTGGCAGCGCTGCTGCCGTGGCAGCGGGCATGATACCCGTTGCAACCGGGAATGACGGAGGTGGCAGCATAAGGATTCCAGCAGCCTTTTGCGGCCTGTATGGCCTGAAGCCCAGCTACGGAAGGGTGCCCTGCTACCCGTCGTTCCCGATATTCGTGGGCCTGAACTCTGAGGGAGTTCTAACCAGGTGCGTGGAGGACACCGCTCTTCTCCTGGACGTGATGGCGGGCAGGGACGACAGGGACAAGTACTCCCTCCCCGATGAGAAGGTGAGCTACAGTGAGGTTATTGATGAGGGCATAGAGGGCGTTAAAATTGCTTTCTCCCCCAATCTTGGCTATGCCACCGTAGATCCGGAGGTTGAGGAGATCGTCAGAAGTGCGGCCTTCAGGCTCGAAAAGGCCGGAGCGGAGGTAGAGGAGGTTGAGGTTAGCATTCCGAGCCTCGAATCAGAGCTGGTGACGAAGGTCGTGCTGGAAGTAGCCACGTTCCTCGGAGACAGATTCGAGGAGTGGAAGCAGATCGCCTACCCGCTCCTCCTGCCCTTCATGGATCTGGTGGACTCGCTGAGCTATCGGGAGTACATAGGCGTGGAAGCGAGAAAGGAGGAGCTGTGGAAAGGGCTGAGGCAGGTATTCAGCAGCTACGACTTCCTGATAACTCCAACAACCGCAGTTGCAGCTTTCCAGCTTGGAAACGTTGGGGTGTCTGAGATTGCCGGCGAAGCTGTAACGCCGCTGGGATGGATGCCCTTCACATACCCCTTTAACTTCACCGGTCAGCCAGCAGCCTCTCTGCCAGCAGGCTTTACGAAAGAGGGGCTGCCTGTGGGAATGCAGGTCGTTGGCAAGCGGTTTGACGATGCTGGCGTGCTGAGAGTTTCGAAGGCGTTTCAGGATGCGAGTCCCTGGCAGGATAAGAGGCCGGGGGTTTGATCTCTTTTTTGTATTTCCAGTAATTACAGGCAGTTCTCACTTCAGCTTCAACAATGGGCCCCAAATCCCGGGCATCTGCGGTTCCAGGTCAG
>CAZHKD010000054.1:0-11465 GCA_964533255.1 uncultured archaeon
GCCAATCAACGTGCCCAGAGCCATGCTTGAAGCTTTAGACATAATCAGCATTCAGGCCCAGACCTACGTCGGGAACAAGAGAGTGAGAAGGAACATAGAGATTGCCGAAATCGTGGGAATGGATCCCTACACCAAGATGATCAGAACTGTGACGGTATTTGCATGGGACAGTGTTAAGGACCGGCACACGCTTGTTGGCAACTCAAAGGCGCTGGAAACCATCAGAAGGTCAAGAGGCTGGAGCCAGAAGGAGCTTTTTGAAGAAATCGAGAGGAGGAAAAAGATTCTCGAATTCATGATCGAGCACAACATCAGGGATTTCAGGAAGGTGGCCAGCATCATTCACACTTACCAGAATAATCCCGAGAAGCTAATGAAGGAAATTCTGGGGGGTAGCCATGTTTAAAGAGGCGAATTACTTCACGTATCTCGGATACAGACTTTTCGGTGAAAGGATCAAGAGAAAGATGCACAAGTACTACGACCTTGAGCACTCACTCCAGATGGCCCAGATTTCCATGCCGCCTGAAATGTACATTGCAACGGCAAGAATGGTTTCGCTGATCTTCGCAATTGTTGGTGGGTTGCTGGGCTTGCTGATTGCAATCGTTGTGGTCTTCTTCATCGGCATTCCTGAGTCGATTTTCCCGATTGCCATTCCAGAATCCATTTATGACTACTGGATGGCTGTAAGGCCGTTCATCTACTCGCTCCTCATTGTGGCTGTGATTGCTGCTGTTCTCTACTTCATATCCCATATGGCCTTCACGCTTTACCCCAGCATGATAATAAGCGACAGAAAGAGCAAGATTGACAGGATTCTCCCCCATGCCATCATGTTCATGTACTCCCTAACAAAGGGAGGAATGAGTCTGATTGAGGTTTTCGAGGCTCTTGCCAAAAACCACGAGGTGTACGGGGAGGTGTCAAGGGAGGCTTCGAGAATAATAAGGGATATGGAGCTTCTCGGGAAGGACTTAAGGACTGCTCTTGCTGATGCTGTCGAGCTCTCCCCATCTGAAAACTTCAGGGAATTTCTGCATGGCATCATAACCATTCTGGACAGCGGAGGAGACATAACCAGATATCTCGAGGAGAGGGCAGAGTTCTATCTGGAGAGGTCGAGGCAGGATCAGAAGAACTTCCTGGAGTTCCTGGGTTTAATGGCTGAAAGCTACATTACGGCTTTTGTGGCAGGCCCCCTTTTCCTGATCATAATCCAGACAGTCATGGTTGTAATGGGCCAGGGAGACGAGACTGCTCTTTATGCCGTCATTTACCTGGTCATTCCAATTGGCTCATTCTTCTTCGCCATGACCATCAAGATCCTCACCCCCACCGAGGAAGGAGAAGCTCCAACTCTTTCTGAAAGGTTCTCAAGTCTCAGGAAAAAATACAATCCAGAAGGTCATGAAGAGGAGCTCAAGAAGCTTGAAAAGAGGCTCAAAAGCTACAGAATCATGCAGAGTATGAGGCATCCGCTCAGGATAATCAAAGAGAAGCCAACCTACACCTTCATCTTTTCGGTGCCAGCAGGTCTGGCATTTATGATTTATGGCCTGATGCAGGAGACGTATGCTGGAGACATCATGAAATACGTATTCGAGGTGGACGACTACATTTTCTTCTCCCTCATAATTATGCTGCTCCCCTTCGTGATTTTCTTTGAGGCTTCACGAAGGAGGGCGAAGAGGACGCTGCGCCTCACGCCCATCTTCCTGAACAAGCTTGCTTCAGCAAATGAGAGCGGCATGCCGATATACCGAGCGATATCAATGATAGCAAAAACAGACACGAGCCCCCTCAAGAAGGAGATACAGCGGATAAAGGCTGATCTGGACTGGGGAATAAGCCTGAGCGACGCTCTTGTGAGATTTGCCAACCGTCTCAGGGTTTACGAGCTGTCGAGAACCGTTACGCTGCTGAACGAAGCACTGCGCTCTACAGGCAACGTCACTGATGTACTCATGATCTCAGCCAAAGATGCCAGCAGTGCCGAGCTCCTGAGGAGAGAAAGGATGTCAAACATGTTCATGTACGTCATAATCATCTACATCTCGTTCCTGGTCTTCATCGGGATAGTCTACATCATATCGACCACATTCCTGTCAACTCTGGCAGAGAGTGCTGCAAAGGTGGCTGAAGGCGGTGGCCAGTTCGGAATGCTCCAGAGCATTGATGTCACCACTTACAAGAACATCTTCATGCACGCAGCCGTTTTCCAGGGGCTTTTTGCGGGAATTGTTGCAGGAGTTATGGGCGAGGGCAGCATCTCTGCTGGAGTCAAGCATTCTCTGGTGATGCTGATACTGGGATACGTGCTCTTCACGATATTTCTATGAATGTCCTGAATTTTTTGAATTTGCCTGATCTGCCCGGTTTAAGCCACACCCCCGCCAAATTTTTTGGCAGCAAGTCTGTTAATCCTTCAGGGCAAATATGATGCCTGCAAGAACGAATGCCGCACCAACAAGCTGCTTTAAGGTAAGAACCTCGTTCAGGACCATAAATCCGAAGAATCCGGCAGCAACAGGCTCCATCAGCGCCAGAATTGGTGCCCTGTCAAGTCTGGTAAACTTCATCCCGTAGTTCAGCAGAAAGAATGGAACGGCAGTAGGGATGACGCCCAGACCGGCAATCCAGACGGGATTGAATCTCCCGCTCAGAACAAGCAGGGATGGAGATAACAGGAGAGCTGCAATGCCAACATTCAAAAACGTGAGCTGGAGTGAGGAGTAGAACCTTCGCAGCTCCTTTATGAGGATGAAGAAAACTGCATATGCAAGGCCCGAAACTATACCGAACGTTACCCCCCTGTTGATTTCACCGTAGGGAGATAGGGCCATGTAAAGGCCAATCATGGAGAGGGGGAGGGCTACCAGCGAACTCCTTGAAGCTCCACCCCTGAACATTGAGTAGATAAGGACGTAAACAGGGGCCAGGTATAGCAGGATGGCGGCCATGGCAGCCTGAAGGCTCTGGATGGCCGCTATGTAGGAAACGATCGTCACAGCATTTGCTGTGCCCAGAACAAGCACCTTTCTGACTTCAACCAGCGCCGGCCATTCCCGCATCAAAACAATGGCTGTGGCCAGTATGAGGGTCGCAACAAAGAGCCTGAAAAAAGCAAGAGATGCAGGATTGAGGGGAATGTTTCTTACAAAGATCGGCAGCGAACCCATCAGAATTGCAGAAGAAATTACGGTTATTTCCCCCCTGTACTGACCGATGCCCATACCGGCGAAGGTGATGCTGCTGATTAATATTTTTTGGACGGATGTGGTAGGAACCGGCGGAATTGAGGGGTCGCTTGGTAATGGAAAATCATGAATGGTGGGCGCGCCTCCGGTCGACCCGGCGTCACGGGGTCTCATGACCGGGCGCTCCTCCTCCCCGCACCCCCGAAAGCGTCGAACGTCCGGGGTGGGCTTGCTCCCTTCCGGGCCTCAGCCGGTTCCCCCGGCAAATGCGGGCGACATCCCCTCCGGGAAGCCTACCCGCAACCGCCGACCCTCCGGGACGGGGATTCTGCGAAACGCCCGGCCACTACCTCCCCGCTAGCCGGGCCTTCCTTCGGCTTCGGCCCCCGCATCACGACGGTTTCGGGTTACAGGGGACGCCGAACCCCCCGGCCTAGCCCACCAGAAGTAATGGTGATAGGAAGTATATTAAGGTTTGCTGTTGAGGCGCCTGATCCGGCTTAGTTGCACAGCCTGCAGACTCACGCTCCCCACTATTCAGCACCATGCTACTGGCAGCTATCTGCGCCTTATTTTGAAAGCAAAGACGCCTTTTCTCCTGAGCTCCTGGACTTCGAACTCCTCGAGTCTCCTGATAAGTCCATCGGCCTCCTCGTCATACATCACAACAAGAGATGTATTTTCCGGCATCATCCTTGCAAGCCTTTCCACAAACTCATCCCTGTCTTTTTTTCGCACCGCCCTTGCTTCCACTATTGCCTCACCTGTTCTGCTTATAATTGCCAGGAAAAGCTCATCAGCCATTTTTTGCATCTCCCGAAGTGTGCCCAGCTCCCCGTCAACTCTTCTGAACTCTTCCAGCATCGTGGCTCTTTCGTCCCCGTCAAAGAACCTGGCCAGCCCGGGAAAAAGGCTGTGATTCTCACGATCAATATGGTCTGGAATAAAGCTGGCCCAGTCTCTCAGATAAACTACTGCACCTCTCACATTGCCGTTATCCAGAGATTCAACAGCCTTTTTTACTTTCTCCCTGGCCATATCGTGCTCCTTCTCCATTGCATCAATTGGCGAGGTGTCGAGGCCTTTTTCCCTGACCAGGGTGAAGAGTACCGTCTCCTCCTTTTCGTGGTGGTATCTGTCTGCGAACGTCTTTATGAACTCAACAGCCTTTCTGAGCGTTTCGGCATCGATTTTAGAGCCGCTTCTCATGGCTGCAAGGGCAGAAGCGACCTCTAAGATAGGGTAGTGCTCAACTGTCAAAATTTCGAACGGGTCTTCCTCAAATTCCATAAAATCACCCCAACATAGTTAATTTTCTTGGGGTTTTTATCTTTCTGTTGCTTGCCAGTCAGCCTCGTGAGCGAGGGGGTACAGCAGGGGAGGCTGGAGGTAAGTTTTATTATAGTTCTATTAAAAAACCCCGCAACTATAAAATACAAACTTGACAGAGGTGCACCTGCCATGGAGTGCGATGCTGACTCTTACTTCTTAGCAACGACAGGACAGTGAGGGTGGGGCATATGCTATACTAACGCTCTACATAGTAGTTGTAAGTGGCCGTGAGAACCCCTGCCACCATCGGCGCCAGGAAGAACCCGCTAACTCCTCCAACAAGTGCGCCACCGAGAAAAGCAAGGAGCAAAACGAGTGGGTGAATTCTCGCAGTATATCCAACAAACTGGGGCCTCAGAATTACCTCGGGTATGAAGTAAAGAAATGTGACGCCCAGTACGGTGAACCATATCGCCTGAATCAGGTCTCTGAAGAGCAGGTAAATTGCAACTGGTGCGAGAACCATCCACTCTGCAAAAACTGGGATGAGGGCAGCGAGAAACATCAGACCGCTGAGCAGGGGTGTGTAGGGTATGTTGAAGGCCAGAAAGAACGGGATGCTGGCCATCCCTATAAGCATTGCAACAACGAAATTCCCGAACCAGAGTCCTACAAAGGTTCTGTCAACCTCATCCACGAACTTTTTGAGCTCATCCCTCCTCGAATCGGGAACTATGGTTAGCAACTTGGAGATAAACCTGTCCGCATCCTGAAGGGTGTAGAAGCAAACAATTGCCGAAATTATGAAGTTCATGACGAACATTGCAAACTTCTTGGTGACATCAAAAGCAGAAATCTTGACGTTTTCCTGAAGAATGCTGTAAAATGTTGGAATAGCGCTCTCAACTTGCGCAATGTGCCTTTCCTGAACTCCAGCCTCCCTCAGTATGGTGGTTATCCCACTGAGGAGAGTTTCCTGATTTGTCAGTATAAATACGAGCTGGTTCAGCCCCTGAAAAAGCCCGTAGAAGAAGAAGACGAAGAGGGGAATAGTTATCAGGAGAGTGGTAATAACTGAAGACGTAAAGCTGCCCAGATACTTCTCCATTCTGGCCTTAATGGGCTTGCCCACATAGGCGAAAACAACACCCATTACAATACCATCAATTAGGGGTGAGAAGAAGTAGAGAGTGAGAATAACTATGGCGAGGACGGAGATTACGAGAACGAGCAGCCATCTATCCCATCTGTCAGCTCTTTCCATACCTTTCTTTTATATGCTCCAAGTATAATAACGTTTTCCTGACAATGTTCGTCAGCATGTTTATTTCGTGCTTTGTGAATGAGCTCCTGCCAAACCCCCTCCTGAGCATGATGATGCCTTTTCTTATCCTGTGCTCCGGAAACCACGTCTCTCTCATGAGGGTCTCCAGAGACTGGAGGAGGATCTCAATCTCCTTTTTGGAAGCTACTTCGATGGGTTCAGCTTCATAATTCCCCTTGCTGAGCTCGTAGAGAACCACGGCTGCTGCGTGACTCACGTTCATCACCGGATATTCGGGGCTGGTAGGAACTGTCACGACGGCATCGCAGAGCTCAAGTTCCTCACTCAGCAATCCAAAATCCTCCCTGCCGAAAAGAATTGCTGTTCTCCCCTTTACGTACTCCCTGAGCTGCTCAGGTGTGAAGGCCGGGCGTCTCAGGTATCTTTCCTGGCTCTCAGCAGTAACACCAGTTGTTGCAACAGCGAAATCGAACTGCTTTAGATGGTCTTCGAGATCATAAATCATCCTGGCACTCTTAAGAACGTCTCTTGCGTGGGCGGCAGTGAAATAGCTGCTCTCATCAACCCTACACCTGTAAAGGCTCAGGTTTTTGAAGCCAAAGTTCTTCATAACTCTGGCAATGAAACCCACGTTCTCCGGTATTTTAAGTTCAACGAGTACAACTTCCAGCATTTTACAGGAACCATATCATCAGCTTACAGCGTCATCCTTGCGAACGTCAGCGACCGTTTGATGTGCTCCGATGCTCCGCTCACCGGCTCTTCATGCCCGGGATACAGCTTCTCCACATCAAGCCTCGCAAGCCTTTCAATGGATTTCAGAAGCTCTGCCCCATTCCCGCCCGGGAAATCAACTCTGCCAAAGCTTCCGTGGGGGAACACAACGTCTCCGCTGAAGAGCCATTTTTTATCCTCCTCGTAAAGGCAGATGCTCCCTGGAGTGTGACCGGGAGTGTGGAACACCTTCAGCCTGAGTCCCCCAAGCTCTATCACATCTCCATCTCTAACTGGGATGTCTACGGTGAATGGCTTGAAGTTTATGCCGAATAGGGGGCTGGAGAAGTTGAAGCTCTTCACGAAATCGTACTCCGTCGGGTGCATTATGATTTCAGCATTCAGATGCTCCTTAAGCTCGCCAGCAGCAGATGCGTGGTCGAAGTGGGAGTGAGTGAGAATTATGTAGTCGATCTCCGTCGGGTTGATGTGCCTCCTCAGTGCCTTTATCAGAAAGGCTGCATCCCCGCCTGTGTCCACGATCGCCTTTTTCTCGTCCAAAATAAGGTATGCATTTGCCGACAGGGGCGGGGTTACTATTTTTACCGGCTCTTTCACCGACATCAGAGAAGCTCCTCCGACTCTATTTCAACACTGGCAACGCCCTCAATCCCTTTTATGGATTCAACGAACTCGTCAGTGAGCCCTTCTCTGTCCGGCATAACTGCAGCGATCAGCAGCGCTTTCAGACCAAAGGCTATCGGTTTAATTCCCGTATCCCTTATTTCGACATCTTCCGGCTTCGCCGCCACGATTTTATCCTTAAGCGCTTCCAGGTCAACTTCCACATCTTCCGGCATCACTCTGAGCTTCATAACCACATTTCCCATATTATCACCCCGCTATCCGTCATGGCCCCTCAAAGCCGCAGTTTTCGCATACGTAATGAATCCCCATTTTTCTGCATCTCTTGCAGCGATAAACCATCTCACCGCAAGTCGGGCATGGAAAGTTCACGTAATTCGTGCCCACCAGGTTTGCTCCGCAGCTTATGCATCTGTGTATTTCCATTACAACACCTCCGATCCAGCGATCAGCGTGCCAATGGCAGCGCGTCTCAATATATAATCTTTTACCCTGTCCCACCTGCATACAAAAATATCCAGGCCGTACTCAGAGAGGAGCCTGGGAGCGTACGAGTCGATGCACGTTTCGCTGCGAAGCTGTGAGGCCGGCATTTTGCTAACAACCTCTCCGTTTACAATCAGTCCATCGACGCCTGTGGCTTTGATGATGGTCTCAGCACCGATATTATGGGCGATCCATATGGCAATCGAGTCAGAGGTCACATCCCAGGAGTGGGGCAGCTCATCGCAATTCCTGAGGAGCTTCCCGGGGATTAAAACCCCGACTGAAGGCAGTTCTTTCAAGAGTTCGTCAAAACTGTCCGGAATGACCGGCTGAGCGAATCTCGAAAGGTAATAGCCGTAGACGTCCATGCATTCCACGGCCATCCAGTGAGCTGCCTCATCATCGATTATTCCTCGCTTCCAGAGCTCCCTCACCTTTTCTGCAAAAACCCAGCCCCCGGGAACTACCAGAATCCTCATCGAATTACCCTCAGCCAGAGTTTTGAGGTCTTCAAAGAGCTTATCTGCGAATTCTGCAACGCTTCCACCTACCTTAACCACGATCATCCTATCCACCGCTTCCTTCACTCAGCATCCACCAGCCCGTCCACAAGCCTCCACATGGCAAACGCCGGGAAGAGGTGTGATGCCTCGCCATACATGCTGCTGATAGCTGTAAATTCCAGCTCCGCAAGCTCAGCGGCTTCTTTCAGCAAAGCCTCTCCAATCCCGCACCCGAGTACGAGGTTTATACCAAACTCCTGGCTTTTCTGGCGGAATGTTAAGGCGATCCTCCGCACCATCTCCTCCTTCACAGCCTCCGCAAGCCGTACAGTTTTCTCTCTTCCCAGCTCCTCTACATCGCAGCACAGGGCTCTCGCCAGCCTCTGCATGCACTCATCGACGCTCTTCCCCCGCCCGTCGGGGGTTTCGCAGGTGTAGGAATCGCCATCAACCAGCCCCAGTATTCGCATGGCGTCAGCGGTTATGCTGAAGTACTCGCTGCTCAGCGGCACCCCATCGAATTCAGGCAGAACGTAGAACACGGGAGTCCGGAGCATTCCGAAGTATAGGAGCTCCCTGCGCTTCAGCCTCTCATAATCACTTTTACCGGCAAGTATTCTGCCTTTAAAAGGGATTATGTCGGTGGTCGTCGAGCCCATGTCGGCAAAAATGAACTCATCAAAGTCCTCACCTAGAAACCTGACGCTGGCAACCCAGTTGCTGGCTGCGAAGTTCAGGGGGTTATCCATGCCTTGCTTAAGCTCCCCGTCCAGGTTCAGAAAGAATACCTCATCGAATGTCTCTTTGAGGGTCTTTTCTATGTAAAGCAAAGCATCAGTTTTTGAAGAAAACGCATCGCTCAGCTCGGCGGTTATCACGGTTCCGGCCCTTTTCACCTGATGCTGCTCTCTGATTCCAGCCAGAACCTCGCCAAGCCTCTGCCACTCCTTCCAGAAGGGGAAGTAAACAATCTCTCCGCCGTGCTCAGAGTAAACCTTCAGATTTGCCCCACCAATGTCGAGGCCAACGCTACAGGAAGGCGCTGAGGTCATGGGAACCCTCTCCAAAGGTGAAGGACTGGAAGTCGTGGGCGAGTGGGTACTTCTTAACGGCAATTCGGTGGGGCGGATAAAAATGGCCAAGGTGGACAAAGTAGACGTCCTTCGCCCTGAGCTTTTTCGATAGCTCCATCGCCTCTCCAGCATTCATGTGCTTTTTCAGCCTGTACCCTTCAGGAGCTATTGCGTCCACCAGAAGGAGGTCTGCATCCATCATCAGCCTTATGCTCTCAGCAGGAATGTCCATGTTTGTGTCTCCAGATATAACAACCCTGTATCCGTCCTTCTCAACCAGGAGGCCGTGAGCCCTTCTCAGCGGTGGGTGTGTCACGTCGAAGAGGGTTATGCTGACGTCAAAGAGCTCAAAGGGCTCGTAGGGCTCAACTTCGATTCTACGATACTTCATGAAGTGCATGAACCTGCCTATGTCCTCGTGGACTTCGGGAGAGCTGTAAACTGTTACATTGCTCTGAACCCTGTAAAACTCGCCAAAGCCTGCGAAGTGGTCGTAATGGCAGTGGGTCCAGATTACCGCATCTATTCTGTCTATGTCAAGCCTCAAAAGCTGGGAGCGAAGGTCGGGAGATGTGTCAACGAGGATGTTCTTTCCATCAGCCTGAATCAAAACGGAGAATCGCCTCCTCTGCCATCCGTGCTTTCTGGCATCCTGGCACGTTCTGCAGTGGCAGCCTATAACTGGCGTGCCAGGCGAGTCGCCTGTTCCAAGCAGCGTGACCTTCATTTTATCGCTCTGTCCTTTCAGTAGCTCCCCTTCAGCTTTATCCTGTCCTTAACCTCATTTATCGCTTCCAGCAGGTAGCGGTGCTTCAGGAACTTCTCGTTGTTCAGCAGAGCCATCAGAACCGCTTCCCTGACAACAAGCTTTATCTCCGCCCCTGTGAAGCCATCCGTGAGCTTCACCAGCTCGTCGATGTCGTAATCCCCCTCTATCCTGTGGAGGGTCATCTGAAATATTCTTTTCCTGATTTTTTCGGATGGCTCCGGAAATTCGATTATCTTGTCGAATCTCCTCCAGACTGCAGGATCGAGGAGGTGGGGGTGGTTTGTGGCTGCAATCAGGATGACGCCATCTCTGACAAGGCTTATCTCGTCCACAGACTTCAGGAGGGTGTTGACAGCCCTTTTAACCGCTGCGTGCTCATCGCTCGTTCTCGTTTTGGCAACATAGTCAAACTCATCGATGAAGAGAATGCACGGGCTCAGGCGTCGCGCAATCTCGAAAACCTTCTCGATGTTCTTTGACGTCTCGCCCAGAAACTGGCTGGTGATCATGGAGAGCTTAACCTCAACCAGGGGCAGAAACAGCTTCCTGCTGAGCGCTTTAGCCGTCGTCGTCTTACCCGTTCCAGGCGGGCCTATGAAGAGGAGCTTTCCTATGTCCATCAGCCCTATCTTTTTCAGCCACTCCCTCTCCTCTATCGCCACCTCTATCTTCCTGATTTCCTCCATCTGGGTGTCCTCTAAGGCGACGTCCTCAAAACCAACTTCGATGTCCTCGGGCGAGTAAACTCTGACGAGCTGAAGCATCTCCGCAGTGTCCTCGCTCTTCATCAGCTCTTCAATGACCGACCTGAGCCACTCCCTATCGCTGTGCCTGGGCTTGTTCTTCTTTTTAGCCTCCTCGTAGGAGACGGGCAGGGAGTCGTAATTCTGGTAGAAGTAGGCCAGAACAGGGTTCCCACCTATGAGCTCCAGCCCTTTGGATGCGAGCCATTTGGTGGCGAGGTCAAAGGAGGTGATTTTGAGCTGCTTGTTGAAGGTGTTGAAGTCGATAAAGGGCAGGGATTTTATCATGGGCTCAACCTTCTCCCCAACATACTGGGAAGCCAGGTCATTTCTTACCACAAGTGGTCTTGTCAGCTTGCCCCGCTGGTAAAAGAGCTTCCTGATTTCCTTCGGTATGTCGTCCTCACCCAGCTCATCATACCTGTTGTAAATCTCAGCAGTAAGCAGCAGTTCAACAAGTTTTGCTTCCTTCATCGCATCACCGCCTAACCCCTCAACTCCTCAATGCAATCCCAAAAAATCACGCTTTGAGATTTTAAATGTTTTGGCATGTGACATGGAGTGGTGTGCCGCTTCGATGCTGCTGTACTGAAGTCGTTCTTTTACCCGCCCACCAAATTCCCCTCCAACACCCATGTTCACTGGCTCTACCCGCTCCAGTAATCAGCAATCGCAGGATAACTCAAAAAATAGAAATAAAGTAAAGAACAAACCGTTATCATGACCCGTGCAGGTGGTGCTGGTGAGCTTTTCGGGACGAATGGTGTCAGAGGCA
>CAZHKD010000055.1:0-6379 GCA_964533255.1 uncultured archaeon
GGCCTCATAATGGAGTTCAGGGACATTCTTGAAGAGGCCAAGGAAGTAATTGGCGGGATGGTTGAGAAGTACGAGAACGCAAGGGAAAAGCTGGCCATTGCGATGGCTGCAGATGGCGTTATTGCTGTGAAATCCATAGCCCTCTCATGCCATACCGAGCCCAGCTTTACCATAAAGAAGAAGAACATAATGGGCGTTGTTGTTCCGGTCATCAAGCGGGAGAGGGTCAGGAAGAGAGTATCTGAGAGAGACTACGGTGTAATCGGCACCACAGCCAGAATTGATGAGGCAGTGGCAGCATATGAGGAGCTTGTGGATGCTATTCTTGAAGTGGCGGAACTTGAGACCACTCTGAAAAGACTAATTGAGGAGATAGAAAAGACCAAGAGAAGAGTCAACGCTCTGGAGTACAGAGTAATTCCGGATATGGAAGCTACTGCGAAATACATATCCTTCAGGCTTGAAGAGATGGACAGGGAGAACATCGTCAGGCTGAAGAAGATAAAGGCTAAGATGGCGAAGACCTGAATATGATATCTGAGAGGATTTATCGCTGGCTCAATAACGAGGAGAATCTGGCTAAAATCCTTAAGTATTGGTGGATAATTTCAACCCTGAGGATAGTCGTCGGAACCTCTATTTTAATTTTGATTTTGCTCGGCTACGAGTTCTCCCACTACAAGCCCTGACAGCAGAGAGTTAAGATAAAAATTCGGGGGGGTTAGAAGTGTATGCCGTACTACGAGGTCTGGATAGATTTGTCCAAAAGAGATGAGGTGGAGAAAAGGCTGAGAGACGTGTGCAGAGAGGTTCACGAGGCCTTCTGTGACTACCACTACATTGTTGAAGTGGAAGACGAGAAAGACCTGTCACTGGAAGGAATTATAAGAGTGAGGAGACACTACAACTGCTGATGATTGGGGAGTTGACCAAAAGGGTGGTCAGGTTCAGAGACGCTAGAGAATGGGGGAAGTACCACACACCGAAGAATCTTGCTGCATCTATAGCCGTGGAAGCCGCAGAGCTTCTTGAAATTTTCCAGTGGTCTGAAGACGGATACGAGGTCGTGGAGGCCAAGAAGGAAAAAATTGCCGAAGAGGTGGCGGATGTCTTCATTTACCTCCTCCTTATCTGCCATGAATGTGGCATCGACCTCATCGAGGCCTTTAACAGAAAAATGGAAATAAATGAGTCGAAATACCCGGTGGGGAAGGCAAAGGGCAAGTCCTTAAAATACACTGAGCTTGAATAAAACTTTTAGAGATACATTGTGTCAAAACCGGGCTTATCAAATTCGTGCTGAACGTTCCAGATTATGTAGAGTTTGCACTTGAAGATTTCACGCAAGGCACTCATTAGCCTGCTTTTTGTAAGCTCCTCCTCATATATCGGTATGGAAAACTCAATCCTCTGAACGTTCTCCGCATCGGGCACCATTCTGAACTCTGCATCCCTGAAAAGCAGATCCATTTTCCACTGATGAATCAATTTCTGCTTCTTTTCTGGTGGAAGAGAGTGCAGAGCTCTGTAGTGATTCTCAGCAAGGACGATGCCGCTCACAACCACTACAAAGTCTTTATCCACGGGCTTGACGATGTCTGAAACCTGATTTGAGCCGGGAGGGAACTCCACGATGTAGTGAAAGGCTGCCCTCTCATCCGGCACATCAGCCTTCAGTATTCCCTCTTCCACCAGCCACTCCTTTATCATTTCTCCTACATCTCCAAAATTTCCCATATTTTTCATCTTTTCTCCCTCGGAATGCACACAATCTCCTTTATCTGCATGTCGAAGAAGTTGTTCGTGTGAGCTGGCCTTATAATGACGGCGGTGTCGGCTCCTCTGCCCCTTCCTGCCACGGCGACAACCTCTTCGATGGGTATTGCTCCGCTGTCTGCGGCCATAATGGTTATCTCCACACACACCTTGAGGCCGTGGCCGAAGAGAGAGCGCAGGGCTTCGGCAATCGCTTCAGTTCTGCTGACCCCGCCAAGCTTTCTGCTTATGCTCCTTTCCAGCCCGCTGAGTACGTGGCTCTGCCTAACGACTGTCACTCCTTGCCTCCTCAACCACCCCTCCCTCTCCGGAGTCATGCTGTCCTTCCCTTCCCCATAAAAACCCCTGTGGTACGTGACGCAGACCAGATGCAGGTTTAGATTGCCCTCTTTCAGCAATTTTACAGCCTTTTCTGCGGTCTCACCTGAGGATGATGCCACAACCATGTAGTTCAGATTTAACTCCCCTGCCCTTCTTATTGCCAGCTCCAGGGTTTTCTCGGTATTCTGCTTGCCAGGTCTCTCAAAGTAATAAATTCTGGATTCCATCAACTTCAACTCATCCACTTTGCCCATTACACCACCGCCTGCAGAGAGAACACGTAAATTATCGAGAGCAGCATCAGAATGATTGCGAGTATTAGGGCGAGACTTGCGTATTTGGAGTCACCAAAGACTATGGGTATCGGGCCTATAAGCACAACTCCACCGGCCTTAACCTCTCTTCTGGACTCTTTCCCTCTTTTCTTCCACTCATCTTCCCGGCTCCATTCACGCCCTCGATCCCACTCATCCCACCCCTCCGCCTCCTCCAGGTCTCTGAGGCCTGAGGGGTACATGTTATACATCCTTTCGGGGCCCTCTGTGAGTCCCCTGATGAGCAGGATGATGCCGGCCGCAATTATTGCTATGGCAAAGAGTTCGAGCACGCTCACCACCTCGTGAAGAGCAGGAGTACGAGCAGAAACAGGACGGCTATGAATATGCTGACCACAGCCATGTCGGGCGAGGAAGCAAGAATTATGGGGAATGGCCCTATCACCATTACTCCCCCGTACTCCACGTTTTCTGCCTGTGAGAGGATGAGTAGCGATATACCCATGAAGATTAGGGCGATGCCCACGAAGATTTTGATGGGGTTCATGTGCTTATTGACAATGGAAGTATTAAAAAATGTGACGTGGGGTGCGCGAAGGCTTTCCTGAAAGATGCGCCGAACCTTTTGCATCCTACCGTTACATTTTTCTATAACACCCGAAAACATCGATCATGTGCCTTTCAAAAAAGGAGAGGGAGTTCATTCAGGACTGGCTTGAAGTCGTGGATGGTGAGATGAGGCTGACTGAGTTCGTTGAAAAATGGAAGAGCCACGGGCAGGACTGGAAGGTTTACATGCGTGTGCTCAGACACAGAATAGCCAAGAAATATGAGAGGATGCTGAAAGACGCTTTGCTTATGAAGGAGTTTCTGGACCTCAACCACCATCCCTGACAATTTTGGCGATAAAAAAGCCGGAGCACCCGTGTTTGTGTGGATAGAGCCTCTTCGCCTTCCTGAGCCCAGAGTTCAGCTTCATTCCCGGAAGCTCTGTAAAGGCAGAATCTCCATAACCGACATCTTCCAGATGAACATCAAACTCCTCCATGACCTTAGAAACCACGAGTTCATTTTCCTCAGGAGTCATGGAACAGGTTGAGTAAACCACCGTGCCACCTACTTTGAGACTCATGATGGCGGACCTTAGGAGGTCGAGCTGAAGTGAAGAGCAGAATCTTATGTCCTCCTCACCTCTGCTGCCCTTTCTTGAGGGGTCCTTGTGTATTATTCCCTCCCCCGTACAGGGGGCATCCAGCAGTATTTTATCGGCCTTGATGCCGAGCTGATGGAACCTGGCAGCGTTCATCCTGATGACTGCTGTGTTCATTACACCCATGCGGTGGATGTTGTCCACCAGGGGCTGGATTCTGTCGGGATTGGCTTCTATTGCCAGCAGTTTTCCTCTGTTTTTCATGAGCTGAGCCAGAAATGTTGTTTTACCTCCCGGAGACGCTGCAAAATCAACCACAAGCTCGTCGAGCTTCGGATTGAGCTCAAGGGGCGGTATGCACGAGCTCTTATCCATAACGTAGTAGTAGCCCATCAGATATTCAGGAGTTGCACCGATGCTGAAGGGCTCTTCCACGATCTCGTAGCAGTAAGGGACTTCGGTCTTCTTCAGCACGAACCCCCTTTTTTCCAGCCTCTCCACGAGCTCATCTTCGCCAATCTTGAGGGTGTTCACCCTGATGTACTTTGGCACACCCTTTTCCATGGCCTCAAGTATCTGCTTCGCATCTTCACCGAAAAAAGCAAGCCATCTCCGCACTATGAACTCATCGTAGCCGTATTTCGCAGCAAGATCTTTTGAAATTTTTGAAGAGGGGAAGTCTAGTACAGTTATGCAGGTCATCTGCGGTCATCTGTCAAAGAACGGGTTTTTGCCCAGAGAGGCAAGGGGAATGCCCATAACCACATCCGCTTTCGCAATTCCCAGCATCCTTGCAGCAACTCCTATGCGGTACATCACCCTGCTGTCGACGCCTAAAATGCTTCCCAGCTTAACCGCTGAGCCTATAGCAATCCCCATGTCCAGCACCCTGAACACGCAGCTCGGCCCCATGAAATCTCTGCCTTCCTTTCTTGCGGAAGGCATATCCTTGCAGTTGAAACCGCATGCCCCGCAGTTGAGCATCAGAGGCTCTCCACCGTCAACCCCTATGAGCAGAACACCTTCAGCTTTCCTGACGCCATTGGCATCTCTTATGAAGTTCTTCCCCCTGCTTTCAGCCAGCTCCTCCATTTTCTTTGCAATTCTCTCTTTTTCCTCACCATCCACAAAAATTATCTCGAGGTAGTCCTCCCCCTTCCCCTTAGGGGCAGTCCTGGCGGAGACAGCCATCAGATACGCCGCAATTTTTACTGCCTCCTTTCTGAATTCCTCCTCTCTCATCCCACTCTCCATCTCACCACCTCCGGATTCAAAATGCACCGCCAATAAAGGCGACCAGGCCCAGGAACATGGCCTTGAGTGTGTCCTTCCTGAGCCTACCTATTTCATCCTTGCTCACCCCAGAAATTAACTTTATGGAAATGCTGATGAGCATGGCATCCGTTACTGCAACGGGAACTATGTACTTGAAATCCACAAATTCAGGCAGGGTTAGCGGCAGTAAGCTTAGGGCAACCGATGTGAGGAAGAGTGTGGCAGAAAGCCTCGACGCGAATCTGACGCCCTTCACCCTCGCCACGGTCTTCACATTCCTGAGCGCATCTCCCTCGACATCCTCTATCCCCTTCATGACCTCTCTCGCCAGCCCGGAAACGAAGGCTATTGCAGAAAGCACCACCACAGGCAGCTCAACAAGGCCAGCAACTACCCCTCCGAAGAGGAAAGGGGCTGCCATGGATGCTGCTATATACACATTCCCGGCAAAGCCGAACTCCTTCAGCTTTATGTCATATCCGTAGCCCATTGCGGTTATGAGCAGGGCGAAGAGGAAAGCTTCGTAGGATATTTTGATGGCCGCAACAAAACCTGCCGGTGCCAGAAGTACTGCAAGAAGGAGGGCATGCTCTCTCTTCAGCTCACCCCTGACCAATGGCCTGTCCAGCCGCCTGTTGGCAACGTCAACCTCATAATCGAAATAGTCGTTCAGGGCGAAGGCGGAGGCCTGAAGGAAGAGAGCCGTGAGAAACCCGAACAAGGCCTTTTCAAACTGGAAAGCTGTATCTGAGGATATCACAATCCCGACTAATACTGCTATCCCGTACATTATCCCGTGTTCGAGTCTTAGAAGCTGCCAGACTGCCCTGATCATGGTATCGTGGAGAGGTACGCATCAATCCCCTCGTCATAGATCACGTTACCCACAACGATTATGTCGGCGTATCTCAGCATTTTCTCCGCTTTCTCAGCGCTGTTGATGCCCCCGCCGTAGATCAGCACACTTTTTTCCAGCACACTCTTAACCTCCCTCACAACTTCAGGCTCACCGTAAATCCCGCTGTACTCCACATATATTGCGTCCAGATTCATCATCTTTTCCCCTACCACCGCAAAGCTTGCCGCCTGAACTGGTTTCAGGTCGGTATCAGCCTCTGTAACCCTCGCCACTGCGGATAGGGGGTTAAGGACTATGTAACCTTCAAAGACGGTTTTATCAACCACTTCAAAAAACTCCTTCAGGTTTGCGTAGTTGTTCTCGACCCATTTGGCGTGCTTTCCCGTTATCCACTCACCCCTTCTCGAATTCAGCACAACGGGAACAAAAAGGTAGTCAGCCTCATAGACAACATTTGTCGGGTCTGAAGGCTCCATAATCGTTGGAAGAGCGTACTCCTTCACGGCCTCAAACAGTTTTTTCGCCTTTTCGTAGGTCACATTCTGGGTTCCGCTCACCATTACTGCATCTGTGCCACTTTCCGCAACTGCTTTGATTACCTCGGGGGTGTTCTCCCTGTCCGGATCGAGCTTCGTTATGTGGCGCCATTTCCTCCAGCTCATTGGCACCAATTCAAGCCATTCAGATTTAAGTTTTTGGTCGTCCCATGGGAGTTTGTCTGGG
>CAZHKD010000055.1:6479-11109 GCA_964533255.1 uncultured archaeon
TCCCTCGCATCCCTTGACCTCATAAGCTTCGCAGCCATGGTGGCTCTGATAAGCCTCAGCGGCGTCATGGCTCCAGGACCGCTGTTTGCCGCCACAATATCGGCAGGTAAAGACAATCCGAAAGCCGGCATCATGATTTCAGCAGGACATGCGGCAGTTGAAATCCCCCTCATCGCCATCCTGTTCCTTTTTGGCTCATTTCTTGGAGAGCCTGAGAGGAGAATTCTGGCCTTCTCAGGCGGAGCAGTTCTGCTGTATTTCGCCTACATGGAGCTCCGAAGCGGGATGGAGAGGAGGGTCTTCAGAAACTTCTTCACCGGAGCCGTCATGAGTGCTCTGAACCCGTACTTTCTTCTGTGGTGGGCCACCATTGGCCTCTCCCTGGCGACCAAGGCAGTGGACTTTGGAATAACCGGGCTTCTGGTTTTCATCGTCGTCCATGAAGCCTGCGACTTCGGCTGGCTGGGCTTTGTCGGGTACAGTTCAGGCAAAGGAGCGGCAATCTGGGGAGACAGGGTTGTTAAAACCCTTAAAATTGCGTCATCAGGACTTCTGGTACTGTTTGGGCTTTACTTCATGGTGTCAGCTCTGGTCTGAACCTTCAGCAGTATGATGATGACCCACTTAAAGTGTCGGGTTAACGATGCCGTCGTGGCTTATCCTGACGCGCCAGCTTCTGGGCTCGAGCCCCTGGATTATGCTCTGGTCGATGCTCAGGATGAGGCTGTCATCTCCGAAAATAGCGTCATCTTTCTTGATGCTGATAACTATGTCGTAGAGCTTCTCAACAATTCTGTTCAGATATTCATCCAGAATTCCTGCCGAGTAGTAGTCGATGAGGGTTATACCATCAGGGATCGTGTCGAAGAGCCTCAGTATGTCTCCAAGAACGCTTTTACCGTGAATTGCTGGGACGAGGTAGAGCCCCCGAATCATCAGAAACGCATCCTTTGGCAGGGTTGAAAGGACTCCCTCCAGAGCCTTCAGCTCCTCCCTGACGTCCCCGCTGTTTATGAACTCGTAGAGCTCACCGTAGCTGCACCTCCTCGTGTTACCCACCTTTATTATTTTCATTTTGCTGAAAATTTCGGCAAGATAGGGGCTCTCGTTTTTCAGAGACTTGTATATTTCACCCATCCTTCTGCTGGATGTCTCGGAATAGTTGACCACGTAGAGCTCCTTTAATTTTGAGAAGTGAGGAATAATGTTGTAGAAAGTAAAGACCATACCTGCATAGGTATCTTCGTACACAAGCCTGGTTCTTCTGCCGTCCATTTTTCGAAACAGATATTCGAAGTCCATAGTCACACCCTGACTGATGGTATGTGTGATAGTAGTTGTAGTAATAATCATAAAACCTTAAAATCTTTTCGTTCATCCGCACCCGATCAGAATCGCACTTCAACCAACGGTAGGTTTTATTTAGCTCTCTCCCGATTTGTGACCATGAAAGTTTTGACTTCTGAGGAGATGGGGATCATAGACGTCAACTGTGAGTACTTTGGCCTTTCAAGGCTCCAGCTAATGGAAAACGCCGGTAGAGCTGTTGCCGATGAGGTCAAAAAAAGATTTGAAGATTGCGATGTGACAATTCTGGCCGGCACCGGCAATAACGGTGGAGACGGGTTTGTTGCAGCCAGATTTTTGAAGGGCTACGATGTGGAAGTACTCCTTCTCGGCAGGGGGAGAGACATAAAGAGCGAAATTTCCAGAAGGAACTTTGAGATTCTCAAGGCGTGCGGCGTGAAAATAAGGGAAATCAGAGACTCCGGAGATATTGAGGAGGTAGAAAGCGAAGTTGTCGTTGACGCCATGCTTGGAACGGGCTTTAAAGGCGTGCCAAGGCAGCCTTTCGCCAGAGCTATAGATGCCGTGAACTCCAGCGACGCCTTCGTTGTTGCAGTTGACGTTCCAAGCGGTTTGAATCCTGATACGGGGGAATACGTAAAGGCGGTAGAGGCAGATTTGACAGTCACATTCCATGCAGCCAAGCCAGGGCTGCTGAAGGCAAGAGGAGTTTCGGGAGAGGTTGTTGTTGCAGACATAGGCATTCCCGAATTTTTCGAGAGGCTCTGCGGGCCAGGGGATGTAAAATACACCTACAGACGTTTCGATAAAGCCCACAAAGGCATGCACGGCAGGGTTATGGTACTGGGCGGTGGAGAGTATACTGGAGCTCCTGCTCTGGCAGCCATGGCAGCCTATGCTGCGGGGGCAGACATAGTGACAGTTGTTACACCTGAGAGAATAAGGGGAATCATCGCATCGTTCAGCCCGAATCTCATTGTGAGAGGAGTAAAAGAGCTCTCTGTAAGCTGCGTTGATGAAATTGCAGAAATTGCTGCCAGACACCATGTGGTGGTGGCAGGTATGGGGACAGAGAACATTGCCGAGCTCATGGAGGAGCTTTTCAAATTTGGGGTGGACAAAGCTGTTCTGGATGCCGGTGCTCTGGTCAACAGAGTTCCTGAGAACAAGAAAGTGATTTTAACGCCCCATGGAGGGGAGTTCAAGAGGGTCTTTGGAGATGAACCCTCTCCGGAGAACGTTATGAGAGCGGCAAAGAAGAGCGGAGCAACAGTTCTGCTTAAGGGGGAGGAAGACATCATCAGCGATGGGGAGAGGCTGAAAGTGAACCGGAGCGGGAATGTGGGGATGACCGTGGGAGGGACTGGAGACGTTCTGGCCGGAATATGTGGTGCGCTCCTAGCATTGAATGGCCCGTTCAGAGCTGCCTGCTCTGCGGCCTTTCTCAACGGAATAGCTGGCGACATGTGCTTTGAAGAGAAGAGTTACAATTTTACGGCAACGGATGTGGTGGAGAGAGTGGCAAACGCGATAAAGAGGTGTCTGGAGTTCGATTAGTTGCCAACTAGCTGTGATAAATTGCATGTCTGGCTGCATGCTGCAGTGAATGAAACCAGAGGGGGCGACAAGGATCAGTGTGCTGTTAGGCCGAATCGGCCAGCCTGCTCCTGTTTCCACGCCCTACTCGTCACCAGATGTGCTCCACAGCCACTCGTTTCCTACTGCTGCATCACCGTTTTGATTGGCTTTTTCCCGGATAATTCTCAATTCGCTTGACCTCCCACCATTTATCCTGTCGATTATTGAAAGGTTTCGTTTATACCATTCCTTATCGATATGTGTGCTCTGTTTTTCCTTTGGCACTTTTCCCCCCTCTGTTACCTCTTTCACTTCGTTAAGGTTACCATGTAGGGAGTGCTTTTTGTGCAAGCCCTATTCCTACAAACACTGAAAACCATTATTGTGCTAAAGGATACCGTAAGCTAGTTGAAGGCCTTTGAGAGAAACAAAGCACCTTCGGAAATCAAAACAGCTGTTCATGCTTTACCACAATAGATCGGCGTTTGTGTTGAGTGAGGATGACCTTACCTGGACATCCTGAAAATGGTCTATTTATCTAATTTTTGAGCGAAGTCCCTGAACGGTTATTCTGCATAATTTCACCCTGCAATTGATTTATATTGTTTAAGGTGCAATCCAGAATTATGACAGATGTAGAAGACGTAATTTATAATGATGTGCAGACCGACGGCATCATCGGACCGGATGTGAAAAAGCTTGGAATAGTGGCAGACGGAGGCAAAATTGTCTTTGCCACATCTCCGGGATGCTGGGGACCGATGATAACTCCAAACATCAAGGGCGGGCATGAGGTCGCTGTGCCGGTTGAGGTTGAGGGTGCGAAAGCCGGAGATGCTGTTGCCATCAGGGTGGAGAAGGTGGAGGTGCTGTCGAAGGCTTCGAGCTCTGGTGTGGATCAGCCGGTGGAGGGAGCCTTTATCGGAGACCCATACGTAGCTAAAAAGTGCCCCGGCTGCGGTGAGGAGTGGGTTGACTTTGAGGTTGAGGGGATCGGGTATGAGGCAATAAGATGTAAGAAGTGCGGCACTCCCGCATCGCCCTTCAAAATGGTTCACGGATACACACTTGTTTTTGACAGTGGCTTTGCGGTATCTGTCGACGAAAAAGCATCCAGAAAAATTGCAGAGAAAGCACGGGAGTTTGCAGCTCTGCCCAAAAACTCGAAGCAGGTGCCGGTGCTCGTATTCGGAAAAGCCGACATCCCGGGTATGGTCTCCCGCCTTCGCCCACACCTCGGACAGCTCGGAACGATTCCTGCGGTAAACATTCCAGACTCCCACAATGCGGGAGATTTCGGGGCATTTCTCGTAGATGCTCCCCACAGGTATGCCATAACGAAGGAGCAGTACGAGACGGCCCTGACAGACGGGCATTTAGATGTGGATTCTGTCAGAGAGGGCTGTGTGGTGATCGCTCCGGTGAAGGTGGATGGAGGTGGCATTTACGCTGGCGATGTCCATGCGATGCAGGGAGATGGGGAGGTTGCGGGACACACTGCTGATGTTTCCGCTGAAACGACCGTCAGCGTTTCGGTGCTGAAGGGGCTGACGCTTGAAGGCCCGATTCTGCTGCCTCCCGCAGAGGATCTGCCACCCCTTGCAAAGCCGTGGAGGAATGACGAGTGGGAAGCGGTGGCGAACCTGGCAAGGAAGAACGGGATTGAGGCTGAACCGGTTGCTCCTCTGCAAATCATCGGTTCAGGGCCCACGATAAATGAAGCTGCCACCAGAGGTTTCGAGAG
>CAZHKD010000056.1:0-10983 GCA_964533255.1 uncultured archaeon
AAATTAATAATTTAAATTTTAATTAACATTATTAAACTTATATTAATATGTTAAATACTAATATTTTAATTATGAATTGGAAATCTTCTGTACCCGAGAGGATACAACAATGCAGATAAACTCGCGAAAAAGTGAGTGGAAAAAGCGGGGAACTCTGGGACGTTATAAATAAGGTGAAGCTCGGAAATGACGACTGGGCAATTTAGCGAGTGAGGTCCCCAACCAGTGAACATCCACCACATCTGGTACAGCCAGAAGCGGATTTTCTGGGAGTGAGGCCATACTCTTTCATTTTATCCGCTGCAAAAACAGACATCTCCAACAAGTATTCCGTGCTGGGTGGTTTTAGTGCTTTTTTGGATAACTGGGGAGGATTAAGGGGTGCAACGAAGGGTATAGCACCCGTTGAAGCAATAAGCTCCAGGCCAGCTTTTGTAACGTCTTCACGCTCTCCCAAGCCCAGGATTACCCACGTGGATACCTGATTTTCTCCAAAGAGCTGGAGGGCATAATTCCAGCTTGAAATGTACTTCTTCAAATCCTCCTTTGCGGGAATGTGCTTGGATCTGACGTATGGGTCAAGGGATTCTATGTTGAACCCTATTGAGTCTGCGCCAGCCATGTAAATTTTATCAATCAAATCCTTTCTGACAGGCTCTATCTGAACTTGAACAGGGATGTCACACCGCTCTTTGATGGCCTTAACTGCTTCCGCAATATTTTTGGCTGTAGTTTCCCTGTCTGGAAACGTCCCGCTGGTAATCACCAGGTGTCTGTTTTTATCCTCCTGGTAGGCTTTGACCACCACTTCCGCCAGAATCTCGGGGTCCTTATCCCACACAGGGTCTCCAAACTGAATTCCGCAAAAACTGCACTTTTTTCCGGAACTCCAGTAAATGCATCTTCTGGATAGGGAAGTCACAAGACAGTCCATGCCATCCAGGGCAACATATTTGCTGTAAGGCACCCCGTCTCCGGTTTTCAGCTCGTAATACCTTGGGTAGGGTGGAAGGGACACTTTAGCTACCCGAACACCGTCTTTTGTGAGTGCTGGTTCTCCACCCATTCTGGCAATTTTGTAGGGTGAGCTGCCTCTAAGAGGTGCTGAGACTGTACTGTCCCCTATTCTAAGCCCTACTCCTGCTATACCCCCTCCACCGCTCCTGAGCTTTTGAATATCTCCTGCGACACCAAGTGTAAGGAGTTCTGCCTTCAGCCTGATAGTGTTTTCCAGATCATCCATTCTTTCCGTCCCTCCCACTTCTTTAGCATCAACCATACCGGGCACCAGAATTTTAACAAGATTTAACTTAGAACCCAAATCAGGGCATCCTGACCGCATCGTCGGGAGAGTCAGAAAATGCTATGGCTGCAAGGGCACCGATGATGCCTCTTTCCCCGGTTACTGCTATCAGCTCGATATCATTTCGCTCTGCAACATCTCTGGCATCCTTCACGTCAAGCATCTCCTTCTTTGCCCGCATTCCATACTCTCTTACCTCTTCGTTTATTTCAATGCCGGTGGATACCGCCATTGCTGTGTCCTCACTGAGGGTTCTTTCCTCAAGCATTGTGGCAAACTCATCCACCAGCGCCTCCTCGTCCTTGGTGGCGAAGGTGACGGAAATGCTAACGCAATTTGTGGTTTTGTAGGGGTTCTCCAGATAGAGCTGGGTGATTGTGTGGAGCAGATACAATCCAAATCCGTTTTTCTCAAGGCTGTAGGCTATTTCATTAACAAGGGACCATGTTGCCCCACCTTCTTTGGTATCTGTATCGTCAACGCCAATCACAACCTTTTTCATAGCTGGTACAACTAGCTTCGCCTTTCCAAGCTTACCTCCGCCCCCTTCCTGTATTATCTCGATACCCCTGACACCTTCAGCCATTCCCCTGCAAACTGTTGCAGCAATACCTCCACCTGCAAGGCCGGCATACGTTATCTCTATGTTATCGCCGTTAATCTCCGCCACCTCCATGCCAGCCCCAGCAACCCCGGGAACGAGGTTGAGTTCCGCCCTGCCAGTTTTCACAACGAAGATGTTTCTTGACCCTTCCCGCCTCGCCCTCAAAACCAGATTGCTGACTTTGGGATAGTGGTAAACCTCCCAGGCTGCTCCACCACTGCACCTGTTTCTGGCGTGAAATTCGTGCAGCTCAATATACTTCCCGTCAGTCATGGCAACAATCCGTTCATAAGGAGATATCCATGGAATATCTCCATATTTCCTGGTTAGCTCGTTTTTGTTCATCAGCGACATATCAGCTCACGAATTTATATTGCGGAGTGCAACCTAAAAAAGGTTTATGTAGAACGGTAAGCGGGTATGCGAAGTGTGCGGAGGTGACTTCATGGAAATGTTCACCCAGAGGGATGATGACGATGCGGAATTCGATGTTGCCATAATTGGTGCCGGGCCTGCGGGACTGACTGCGGCAATATATTCTGCAAGGTACGGTCTGAGAACGGTCTTTTTTGAAACAGTTGATCCAGCGTCTCAGCTCGCCTTAACCCCAACAATAGAGAACTACCCCGGGTTTGAGGGGCCGGGTTACAGGCTTCTGGAAAAGATGAAGGAGCAGGCCATGAAATTCGGTGCAAGACACAAGCTCGAGAACGTTGAGAAAGTTGTGAAAGGTGACGACGGCTTTACCGTGATAACAGACTCAGCCACCTATAAGGCAAAGGCAGTCATTATCGCAACTGGTGGAAAACACGCAGAGCTTGATGTTCCAGGCGAGAAGGAGTTCGTTGGCAGGGGTGTTAGCTACTGCGCCACATGCGATGGCAGCTTTTTCAGAGGTAAGCGGGTTCTGGTGGTAGGCGGCGGGAATACTGCTGTCACCGAAGCCATTTACCTGAAGGAGATAGGCTGTGAAGTGACACTTATCCACAGAAGGGACGAGCTGAGGGCCGAGAAGGCCCTTCAGGAAGAGCTCTTTAAGAGGGGGGTCCCGGTTATCTGGAACTCGGTGGTAACGAGGATAGAAGGTGATGGGAAGGTTGAGAGGGCAGTCATCAAAAACAGGATTACTGGAGAGGAGAGCGTTGTTGAGGTTGATGGAGTTTTCATTGCAGTGGGGATCAAGCCAGCTACAGACATGGTAGAAGAGCTTGGAGTGGAGAGGGACGAAAACGGCTACATAGTGGTGGATTCGAAACAGGCTACAAATGTTGAAGGAGTTTTTGCCGCAGGAGATTGCTGCAACAAACCTCTCAAGCAGGCAGTAACTGCCGCTGGCGATGGGGCGCTGGCTGCCAGCTCAGCATTCGAGTACATAAAGATGACATCAAAGTGGGGTTAAGCCGGGGATTAATGAGGGTTCCACAAAACCACAAAACTATGGGGGAGCTATGCTGATTATTTTTTTATGAACGCGGTAAAGCCTGTCCGCCACATCTATAAGATACTCAACATCCTTAAGCCCATCCAAGAACCTTTTTTCTATCCCGTCCAGCCCTACCCTTGCACCCATCAGGCATCCGGAAATGGCGGCCGTTGAATCTGCGTCGCCCCCCGAGTTTACGGCAGTCACAACAGCATCTCCAAAATTTTCTGCTGAGAAGTAGCAGTAGAACGCGAATGGGACTGCATCATAGCTGGAAATCGAGTTGCCAAGTTCTGCTATTGCCTTATCCACTCTTTCCCCGGCTATGCGATATGCGTACCTTACCTTGTCAGCCAGAAGCTCGTCGTACTTGCCGGCCCTCCTTGCTGCTTCTTCGGCAACCTCTTCATCCTCGAAATCAAGGAGTATGCACGCAATGGCCACGGCAACAGCAACACTCCCGGCTATGGCAGCGTCACCTTTGTGGGTCACCATTGCGGAGATTGCGGCATACCTCTCAACCAGATCGGGGTTGAAGTGATAAACAAGCCCAACAGGCGCCACCCTCATGGCTGCCCCGCAGGTATCTGAAAATACTCCGGAATTTCTCCACTCTGCGCCCTGGCTCAGCCTGTAGATGGCTTTTCTTGTGGTGGGCCCAATTCTGGGATTCATTGACTCAACACCCCACTTTTTCAGCCTTTCTGAGAAATCTTCTGGACTCAAATAGACAGTCTCGGCAATGGACTCTGCCAGAATAACTGCCTGTTCCGTGTCATCGGTCCACTCTCCAGCGTCAAAGTCTCCAACAGGAGAGGGGAGGTAATTCTCCACTCTCCCGTAAATTTCGGCAATCTGCTGCGGGCTCATCCCTTCTACAGGCATTCCCATTGCATCTCCCACCGCAAGCCCCACCATGGAGCCTCTGAATTGTGACTGGAGATCCATTAAGTTATGCCCTGCATCCACGGTTAAAAATGTAGCGGAGATTGGAGAAGTGTTTGGAGTTCGGAGCCGCTGCATGAGAAAATTGAAGTGTAAAAGGTATTTATAGCTCCAGTCACCTCAAAACCAGACATGGACAGAAGATGCGTAGCTTTAATTATCACGGGCGCCGCCCTCTTCCTAATCGCCATCTTGATGCCTCCAGAAAGGAGCTTGGGCAACTCCTACAAGTTCATCTACATCCACCTCCCGCTGTCGGTAATCGTTTTGGGGTCCGTTCTGCTTTACCCCCTGATAATTGCAGCAGTCAGGAATGCTGAATTTGGTGCCATGACATTTGCCATCGTAACCCTTCTTTTCTCCATCATCCAGATAGCAGTCTCAATGCTCTTCATGGAGTTTGCCTGGTCAGGCATAGCATTTTATGAGCCGAGGATGCTTTTCAACATGGCCATAATAGTGGTCCTGGCAGGCTCCGTGGCTCTTGGCTTCCTCCACCATCGACTGGCCCTTGCTTATTCAATTGCTGTACCGATCGTGGCAGTCTGGCTTTATTACGCCGCTGTATCCAGCTACACGTTCCAGCTCCATCCGGGCGGTCTTGTAAAAATGAGTGCCCTTCTCCTATCACCGTTCACGGTTGCATTTGCCTTCTTCGGGATCCTTTACGCAGCAATATTTGAAAAAATCAGAGTATTTCTGAAAAAACTCTCAGAGCGTGGTCGATCTCTTCCTCAGAGATGGTGAGGGGTGGTAAAAGCCTGACAGTCCTGTCTGAAGTGCTGTTAACCACTACGCCCCTCTCAAGACTCTTTCTGACGAACTCTGGCGCATCCTCAACTTCAAACCCGATCATCAACCCCATTCCTCTGCTGTTCAGGCCGAGCTCCGAAAGCCCATCCTGAAAGCGTTCGCCCATTTTTCTGGAGTTTTCTACAAGTGCCTCATTTTCCAGCACTTCGATGGTGGCGAGGGCCGCAACACACGCAAGGGGGTTTCCGCCGAATGTTGAGCCATGGTCACCGGCCTCAAGCTTGTCTGCAACTTCCTCTTTCACCCCAACCGCCCCCACTGGAAAGCCATTGCCCATGCCCTTTGCCAAGGTTATTATGTCCGGCTCAGCTCCGAAGTGCTCTTTGGCAAACCACTTACCAGTTCTGCCGAAGCCTGTTTGAATCTCATCAAAAATGACTATGTATCCGTACTCCTCCTTAAGCCTGAAAATTTCATCGATAAACTCTTGTTTTGCTGGGTAAACTCCTGCCTCTCCCTGGACAGGCTCCACTATCACAGCTGCCGTCTCGTCATCGACCGCTTTACTCAAATCATCCACACCGTTGTATTTTGAAAACTCCACAGGCTGAATAAGGGGTTCGAAGGGCTTTCTGAACTTTTCCTTGTATGTCACAGACAGGGCCCCCATAGTTCTGCCATGAAATGCGTTGCTGAAAGCAACGAATTTCTTCCTGCCTGTTGCCTTTCTCGCAATTTTTAATGCAGCTTCGACAGCTTCAGTCCCGCTGTTGCAGAAAAAGAACCTGTCAAAGCCCGTGATTCTTCTCAGCCTCTCAGCCAGCTCAACCTGCGGAAGGGTGTAATAGAGGTTTGAAACCTGAATGAGCTTGGAAAGCTGCTCCGATACTCTCTTCACGAAATACGGGTGCGAGTGGCCCAGAACAACACACGCAATTCCTGCTACCAGGTCGAGGTACCTTTTCCCTTCCACGTCATAGAGCCAGCATCCCTCACCTCTCTCAAACACAACCCTCTGTCGCCTGAAGAACTGTACCAGGGAGTTTGCCTCCCTTTTAACGATGTCTTCTACAACATTTTTTGCATCCATAACGATCCCCCGCCAGGAGCTCTGCTCAGCCTACTCATACTCAATTGTAGCGGGAGGCTTCGGCGTTATGTCGTAGACCACCCTCGCCACCTCCGGAATCTCACCGGTTATCCTAAATGCCATCTTCCTGAGCTTTTCGTAGCCTATCTGAATTGGGTCGGCAGTCATGCCATCCCTGCTCTCAACAGCTCTTATGGCGATTACGTAGCCGTAAACCCTGACATCACCTTTCACACCCGTTGCCTTTCCAATGAGGGCGGCGAATGCCTGCCACTTCGGGTAGTCTTTCAGCTCCTCCTCAACAATCTTCGTGGCCTTTCTTACAACCTCGACCTTCTCAGGCGTCACCTCTCCAACGATTCTGACGGCAAGCCCTGGACCGGGAAACGGCATCCTCTCAGAAATCTCTTCAGGCAGGCCCAAGTATCTGGCAACCTCCCTCACTTCGTCCTTGTAAAGTTCTCTGAGGGGCTCTATAACGTCCTTGAAAGTGTAGTGCAGGGGGAAGCCGCCCACATTGTGGTGGCTCTTGATCCCACCCTGACTCTCGATTATATCAGGATATATCGTTCCCTGTATCAGGTAATCTGCCTTATGTTCTTCGGCAACTCTCTCGAATACCCTCACGAAAAGCTCTCCCACAACCTTCCTCTTCTCTTCCGGATCGGTAACCCCTTTGAGAGCCTTGAAAAATTCATCCCTAGCATCGACGAAGATAAGGTTCATCTCCCCGAATATCTCCCGCACTCTTTCGGGCTCACCCTCCCTCATAAGTCCTGTATCGACAAATACTGGAATTAGCCTCTCGCCTATTGCTCTGTAAGCCAAAACAGTGCAAACAGAACTGTCTACACCGCCTGACAGTGCAATTATGGCCTTGCCGTTACCAACCTTTTCCCTTATTTCCTGAATCGCATCCTCAACAAACTTCTCAACATTCACAGTGAATCACCTTCCCCAACTCCACTATCTACTAATTCTCCTGAGCTTCTTCCCCACCACCACTCTCACCGACCTCAGAAAGCGTTCCACACTCTTCTGCATATGAAAGAGCAGCTTTCACCAGACCCACAAAGGGCGGAGATGGCGCATAGGGCCGGGATTTGAACTCGGGATGGAACTGGGTTGCGAAGAAAAATCTGTTCCCGGGAAGCTCGAGGATCTCCATCCTCCTCCCATTATCAGAGAAGCCGGAAAAAACGAGACCTTTGGATTCAAAGTCCGGAATGTATTCCGGATTCACTTCATAGCGATGTCTGTGTCTCTCGACGATTTTATCTCTCTGGTAGAGCTTCCATGCCATGGTGTTTGGTTTTATAGTCACCTCAATGTCGCCAAGCCTCATGGTTCCGCCAAGCTTTTCGAGATTCTTCTGCTCAGGTAGCAGGTCTATTACAGGATGGGGCGTGTCAGCAAGCTCACTGCTGTTGGCTTCTTCGAGGCCCAGCACGTTTCTGGCGAACTCTATAACTGCAAGCTGAAAACCGAAACAGATGCCCAGGAACGGGATGTCGTTTACTCTCGCATATTCTATAGCTCTTATCTTCCCCTCGGAGCCTCGCTTTCCAAAGCCACCAGGTACAAGGATCCCGTCTGCATCTATTTCAACCTCATCGAACCATTCGAAGTCCTCGCTGTCTATCCAGAGCACGTTTACCCTGCACCCTGCCGCAATTCCCCCATGCTTGAGCGCCTCTCTGATGCTGATGTAGGCGTCCCTCACATCGATGTACTTCCCAACCACTGCGATGGTGATCTCCTTCTCGAGCCCTTTGAGCCGCTTCACCATGTCGATCCACTCTTTCCTTTCCTCCTTTCTGTCAAGTCTGAGCCGCTTTAGAAGAATCTCGTCCAGCTTCTCCTCTCTGAACTTAAGGGGCACTTCATAGATGTCATCAGCGTCCTCAGCGCTGATGACAGCCTCTGGCGAGACATCGCAGAAGAGGGCAATCTTCTTCTTTGTGGACTCCTTCAGCCTCTCTCTGCATCTCCCCACTATAACATCCGGATGCAGCCCCAAGCTCCTCAGCTCTTTGACGCTGTGCTGGGTCGGCTTTGTTTTCTGCTCTCCACCGCTGTCAAGGGGAACGAGAGTGACGTGTATGAGCATGAAGTCCTCCTCCTTTTCCTCGTTGTGCATCTGCCTTATCGCCTCCAAGAATGGCATGCTTTCAATGTCACCCACCGTACCCCCTATCTCAATCAGACATACGTCTGCATCATTTTTTGATGCCGTCTCCCTTATCCATGATTTGATCTCGTCAGTTATGTGGGGGATTATCTGGACTGTCTGACCGAGGTACTCTCCTCTTCTCTCCTTCTCTATAACTCTGCTGTAAACCTTTCCTGTCGTTATGTTGTGGTCTCCTGTAAGCTCCACGCCAATAAAGCGCTCGTAATGCCCCAAATCCAGATCAACTTCGGTTCCGTCCTTCAAAACGTAAACCTCTCCGTGCTGGAAAGGGTTCATTGTGCCGGCATCTATGTTTATGTAGGGATCAATCTTGATTGGCGTCACCTTGTACCCCATATCTACCAGCAGCCGGCCTATGCTAGCTGCCGTAATCCCCTTGCCGAGCCCGCTCATGACACCGCCCGTAACAACGATATACTTCATTGCTTCACCTCATATGCTCCTCATATCCCCTAACCTGCCCACGCAATCACCAAACAGCTCTTTAAAACTCCAAGCAAGAGTCATCTCAGCTCTGGTGGAAGCATGTTGGGAATGCCTTCCTCGATTGGGTAAATTATGTCGCACTTACCGCAGATCAGCTTGCCGGTTATAACCTCCTCTTCCGTCTCCTCCTCCACCTCAAGCTCGAGGTCTCCCTTGCAAAGGGGACAGCAGAGTATCTCCATGAGCTTTTTCCTCATACGCTCACCCCTTTCATCTGCTCACGCATTTCCTGCATTTCACCCACAACTCCGCCTATAATTTCTCGTCCCTCAGGTCAATTATGTGCTCCATTTCGGGGCCAGTGGATATAAGCGTTACAGGCGTTCTGGTGTCCTCCTCGACCTTCTCAACAAAGGACTTTGCCTTCGGTGTCAGCTTACCCCACTCCTTCACTCCAAAGCACTCCTTGTCCACCTTGTCTATGCCCGTTATGGCAATCTGCGTCGCCCCGTTGATCATTGCAGAGTATCTGGCAAGCTCGCTGTCCCAGTAGCCGACCCTCCTCCTTCTGCCAGTCACCGTGCCATACTCCACAATTCCGAGACTCTCCGCCTCTTTTTCGGACATCTCCGTTGGAAACGGTCCTGCACCGACTCTCGTTGGAAATGATTTGAAGACAACCACAACATCTTCAATCCTGGTGGGCCCGATACCGACATCGGCAGCCATGGTGGAAGCTGTGGTGTCCTTGGATGTTACATACGGGTAGGTTCCGTAGTAAAGGCTGAGGGCAAACCCCTGCGAGCCCTCCACAAGCACGAACTCTCCCATGTCTATGGCTTCATTTACTGCAAGTGGCACGTCTTCGAGGAAAGGCTGGAGGACGTCCACGTCTCTTGCCAGCTTTGCAACTCTCATTACCCTGTCCGCATTCGCCGGCCCGCATCCAGTTCCGGTCGTGCCGATTTTGTCCTTAAGGTAATCCTTTGAGTCAGCTTCAATGTGCTTCCGCTCAATGACTGCACACCTGTAATCGATGTACGTCCTGTCGTGAGCTTTTAAGAGCTCAACCTCCTTCAGAAAAACCTCAGGATCGACAAGTACGCCTGCTCCGATCATCAGCTTTGCATCTCTGTAAACGAAACCTGACGGAATCATTCTGACGCCAAACTTCTTCCCTTCAAAATACACCGTGTGTCCCGCATTCGGACCCACGCCACCCCTCGCTATTATGCTCGGTTTGTCGGTATGAGCAATGTGGGCGATTATCTTTCCCTTACCCTCATCTCCCCAGAACCCTCCAACAACTATGGTTGCCGTCATAGCCAATCCCACTAAAGCTCGGGAAGGGTGTATATAAGATTGATGAATGGGTTGGCGGTGGAGTCAGTGGATTTATAATACGGTGGATCGATAATACTGGTTTGGGACGGATGGGGGCAAGAACCATCCGGCACTTTTTTAATCCAAGGCATATCTCAATTCTGGCATGCTCTTTGTAATCGTTTTGAGTTCCATCATCGTAAGCCTGCCCTCTCTGGCTGGGGCAATAACTCTCTCCATGAGGGAGGAGGTGTTCAGAAAGATAATCTTCATGCTTGTAAGCCTCTCTACAGGCGTTCTGATGGGTGCCTCGCTACTCCACCTGATACCTGAAGCCATAGCACAGATAGAGGTAAGAACTGTGATGCTCATCACACTACTGGGATTCTCCTCCTTTTTCCTTCTGGAAAGGGTCATGAGATGGCGGCACTGTCACGAAGACGAATGTGACGTCCATCCCGTAACGTATCTGGCCCTTATAGGCGACAGCCTCCATAACTTCATAGATGGAGTGATTATCGCCGGAAGCTATCTCATAGACTTCAACGTGGGGCTTGTAACAACAATGGCGGTGCTGCTGCACGAGGTTCCGCAGGAGCTTGGAGACTTCGCAGTCCTCGTACACGGAGGCTTCACAAAGAACAAGGCCATACTTTTCAACTTTGCAACCGCCCTGACCTCTGTTCTGGGAGCGATCCTGGGGTACTTCCTCCTGGTTTCAGAGAACTTCGTCGTCTACATCCTCCCCTTTGCTGCCGGTAATTTCCTGTATATTGCAAGCTCCGACCTGATCCCCGAGCTACATAAAGAAACTGAGATCAGAAGGTCAGCGGCAAGTTTCGGCATATTCCTTCTGGGCCTGGCACTGATGATTCTGTTTTCTTCATGAACGGTCTGAGCAAATTTGAGATTATTTTAAATT
>CAZHKD010000057.1:0-10739 GCA_964533255.1 uncultured archaeon
GAAGGCTCGCCATGCTCAGGCTTGGAATGAAAGACCTGAGGAGGCTTTACCTGCCAGACATCGGCTGGCTCCGCGACATGCCGGCTGTTAAGAGGTGAGACCGATGCCAGTCGTCACTCTTTACTGGGATGAGCTTGAGAGGCTCGTTGGAAAAAGCAGAGATGAAATTCTGGAAAGGCTCCCCATGCTGGGATGCGACATAGAGAGGGTTGAGGAGGATCACGTTGACGTGGAGTTTTTCCCCAACAGACCCGACCTCTACAGCGTTGAGGGCGTTGCCAGAGCCCTGAAAGGCTTCATGGACGTTGAGTTCGGGTACGTTGAGTATTCTGCGAAGCCCGGAAACTGGAAGATTCAGGTTGATAAGAGCGTCCTCTCCGTAAGGCCGAGGATAGTTGGGTGCGTCGTCAGGGGGCTCAAGATAACCGATGAGGTCATCAGGAGCCTGATGGAGGTGCAGGAAGACCTTCACTGGACGATAGGGAGGAACAGAAGGAAGATGGCCATAGGCGTCCACGACCTGAGCATGGTGAACTTCCCCCTTCGCTACACTGCCGTGGACAGAAACTTCTCCTTCGTCCCTCTTGATTTCAGAGAGGAGATGAGCGTTGCGGAGATACTGGAGAGGCATCCGAAGGGCAGGGAGTACAGCTTCATTCTGGAGGGCAGCGATGCCTATCCAATGATAATCGACGCCAGAGACGAGGCGATCTCATTCCCACCTGTAATAAATGCCGAGAAGACAAGGGTGAAGGAGGGCACAACAGACCTCTTCATCGACGTGACGGGCTTTGACGAGAACGTTGATAAGGCCCTGAACATAATTGCAACGATGCTGAGCGACAGGGGCGGGCAGATTGAGAGCGTGGAAGTTGTTTACCCTGACAGGAGGGAGTCAACTCCCGACCTCTCCCCAAGGAAGATGAAGATACCGAAGGATGAGATTTCCGGTTTGCTCGGCTTTTCTCTGAGCGATGACGAGATAAGGCTGGCTCTTGGAAGGATGAGGTACGGGGTTGAGGTGGGTCAGGACGAGGTTGAGGTAACAATTCCGCCCTACAGGGCAGACATCATGCACCCCTGGGACGTCATAGAGGATATAGCCATAGGGTACGGCTACGAGAGAATAATCCCAGAATATCCCGGGACGAATACGGTGGGCCTGACGCACCAGTGGAACGACGTGAGGGAGCTGATAAGGGAAATTATGATCGGCATGGGCTTCATGGAGGTCATAACCTTCACCCTGACCAGTGAGAGTGTGATGTACGAGTACATGAGGAGGAGTGGAGAGGAGTGGAAGGACTATACGCCTGTCATGCACCCGCTGACAGAAGACCACACCATCGTCAGGACGGACGTGCTTCCAAAGCTTCTGGAGCTCCTTTCCCACAACAAGCACCACGCAATGCCTCAGCGAATATTCGAGGTTGGAGACGTTGTGGTCAACATGCAGAACAGGCTTCGCCTGGCTGCCTGCAGCACCCATGCGAAGGCGAATTTCTCAGAAGTAAGAAGCTACGTACAGAGCCTGATGAGGGAGCTGGATGTGGAGTGGGAGGTGCAGGAGAGCGACGATGATGCCTTTATAGAGGGTAGGAGGGGCGACATAATCGTCAACGGGAGGAAAGCCGGAGTGTTCGGAGAGGTGCATCCTGAAGTCCTCGAGAACTTCCAGCTCGGAAATCCGGTTGTTGCATTCGAACTGGACGTGTCGAGCATATTCGACGTGGGAGAGCTTCTTTGATGTGCAGATTCATGGGCGTTGCACCGAAGCCTGCACAAAATTTTTAAAAAGAGAAGCTGTTGTGGAGCGGTGAGGGTAGCTCTGAAGGCTTTGAAGGTTAAGGGTGATAGGGGAAGTATGAGCGGAAGGAGAAAGGAGAGGGAAGAAGTGGTGATAAACGTCGGTAAGAAAGGCGTTACAGAAGGCCTCATCAACGAGATAAACATGCTTATCGAGAAGAGGGGCAGGGTGAAGGTTAGAATGCTCCGGAATTTCAGAGAGATGGGCGAGGCTGAGGGTAAGGACAAAAAAATGCTCGCCCAGGAGATATCATCGAAAGTAAAGGGGAAGCTTGTCGATTTTCGTGGTTTTGTTTTAACGTTTGAGAGGTGTTGAGATGGCGACGGTATATGATGTGCCTGCTGACCTGCTGATTCAGCGTGTGGCAGAAAAGCTGAAGGAGATGGAGGAGTTCAAACCCCCTGAATGGGCAGCCTTCGTGAAAACAGGTGTTCACAAGGAGAGGGCTCCTGAACAGCCAGACTGGTGGTATATCAGAGTTGCTGCCATATTCAGGAAAGTTTACACCGACGGGCCGGTTGGCATCGAAAGGCTAAGGACGGTCTACGGCGGGAGGAAGAGGAGAGGTGTTGAACCGCCCAAGTTCAGGAAAGGGAGCGGTTCGATAATAAGGAAGGCGCTGCAGCAGCTTGAAAAGGCCGGCTTCGTCAGGCAGACTTCAGAAGGCAGGGTCGTGACTCCTCAGGGAAGGAGCTTTCTGGATAAGACCGCTGCGGAGCTGAAAAGGGAGCTTGTGAAGGAGATTCCCGCCCTCGAGAAGTACTGAAGAGACATAAGAGAGCACCGAGGGCAAACCTTTATTTTCATCCTCGCAAAACTATTCTGGGGTGATGATTATGGATGAGTTAGAGGAGATCAGAAGGCGCAAGCTCATGGAGTTGCAGGCTCAACGTCAGAGGGAGGTGGAGGAGCTTCAGAGGCAGGAGGAGCTGAGAAGGCAGATTGAAGCCCAGAAAAAGGCCATTTTGAGGGCTATTCTTGAACCTGAGGCTAAGGAGAGGCTCGCACGCATAAGGCTGGCCCATCCTGAGGTGGCTGAGGCCGTTGAGAACCAGCTCATCGCTCTGGCCCAGTCGGGCAGGATCAGTCAGAAAATAAGCGACGAACTGCTTAAGGAAATCCTGAAAAGGGCGATGCCCAAGAAGAGGGAGACCAGGATAATCAGGAAATAATTCAGCAGGGAAGTAAAAATTAAATAATGCAAGCAAGGGGTGGCGGCTATGGGTAAGAAAACTGTCGGCGTCAAAAGGAGACTGGCCAGATTTCTGAAGCAGAACAGGCGAGCTCCGGTATGGGTCACGATAAAAACCAAGAGGAAGGTGTTTGCCAGTCCCAAGAGGAGGCACTGGAGGGCTAAAAAGCTCAAGGTGTAGTGCTGTAGAGAGGTGGTCGCTTTGGCGAAGATAGTGGTGGAAAGGGTTTACACGATCGGCATAAGGCAGAAGATGAAGAGGTACCCCAGGTGGTTGAGGGCGAAGAAGTCCGTAAAGTACGTTCGCAAGTTCCTGAGCAGGCACATGAAGGTCGAGCCGGAGAACGTCAAGATCGATGCCAGCATCAACGAAAAGCTGTGGGAGAGAGGCGCTGAAAAGCCGCCTGCCAGGATAAGAGTCAGGGCAGTGAAGTTCGACGACGGCGTGGTTGAGGCCGAGCTGGCCTGAGGGTTTAAAGACAGGAGACCAATCCAAGAGATACCATGCCCACACTCCTCAGCATCAGGGGCGTTCCGCTGATAGGCCTGTACATCAGAGTGACCGAGGAAGTGGCAGTGCTTGGAGTGAGGGACAGGAAAGCAGAGCAGTTCCTGAGACAGGAGCTGGAAGTGGACGTCATAAGAACAACAATTTCCGGTTCTGAGCTTGTAGGTGCCCTTGTTGCGGGAAATTCCGCCGGTCTGATCGTCAGCAACCACGTGCTGTCGAAGGAGCTGGAAAGGCTGAAGAGAAGGGTGGATGTGAAGGTTGTTGAGACCAGCATGACGTGCCTTGGAAACAACCTGCTTCTGAACGACAGGGGCGGGATAGCCCATCCGGAGCTGGACGAAAATGTCATTGAGGAAGTGTCCGACTTTCTGGACATTAAAATAGCCAGAGGAACTGTCGGCGGAATAAAAACAGTTGGCATGGCAGCCGTTCTGACGAACAGGGGTGCTCTGCTGAACCCAAATGCTACGGAATGGGAAGTAAAGAAGATTGCTGACGTTGCAGGAGTTGAGGTTGAGACAGGCACAGTCAACTTCGGCAGCGACATGGTTGGAACGGGCGTGGTGGCCAACTCGAAAGGATATATTGCCGGAGAGGATACGACGGGCTTTGAGCTGGGTGTGATTGAGGAAGCACTGGGTTTTCTGGAGGTGGTTGAATGAAGTTTGAAGTTAAGGGAAAGTTTGCCATCGAGAAGAGGTGGATGCCCTTTACGAAGGTTGTTGAGGCGCACAACGAGAAGTTTGCCATTGAGAAGATTTACTCCCTCATAGGGAGCAACCACAAGGTCAAGAGAAACCTTATAAAGATCGAGGAAGTCAAACCTGCTGAGTGATTTTTATGCAGGAAGATGAGGTTCAGAGAAGAATTCAGGAGAGACTGGCAGTTCTTCAACAACTCAGGGCGGAGAGCGAAGCCGTTCAGAGAAGGATAATTGAGATAGAGCTGGTTCAGAACGAGCTGGACAAGACCATCGAAAGTCTCGAATACTTCAACTCCCTCGAAGGCAACGTTGAGGCCCTGATGAACCTCGGAGGCGGCGTTTTCGCCTACGTTGACGTGAAGGAGTCAAAAAAGATGCTTGTGGACGTTGGTGCGGGAGTAATAGCCGAGAAGGAAGTTGGGGAAGCGATTGAAACTCTAAAGAAGAGGAAAGAGAGGCTTAATGAAACAGTCTCAAAACTCGAGCAGCTCCTGGAGCAGATAATGAGTCAGGCAGAGAAGATACAGATGGAAATAGCCCAGATGGCCAAGGCAGTGGAAGAGAAGCAGGAAAAGAGGTAGAAAGTTAATGTTCAGGTCTCTGAAAGAGAAGCTCACCTCTTTCAGAAAAAAGGTGGAAGAGGAGGAAAAGCGGGAAATTGAGGCTGAAGTAAGGAGAGCGGAAAAGGGGAAAGTAGGCCTAAAAGAAAAGCTTTCTGCGATCGTTCTTGATAGGGAAGTTATTATAGACGAGAACAAGCTCGAAAATGTTCTCGACGAGCTTGAAATAATTCTGCTTGAGAGTGATGTGGCCTTTGAAGTCGTTGATGCCATCAGAGAAAGAATAAAATCAAATCTTGCTGGCAGAAGAAAGAAGCTGGGCGAAAGCCTTTCGGATATCGTTATTAAAGAACTCAAGGCAACCATCATGGATATTCTCTCTTCGGAGAGTTTCGATTTCGATGAATATGTGGCTGAGAAACTCAAAGAAAAGAAACCCCTCAACATAATCTTCGTTGGCGTGAACGGAACGGGAAAAACAACGACCATCGCAAAGTTAGCCAGGAGGCTGATGGATAATGGATACAGCGTTGTTATGGCTGCCGGTGACACCTTCAGGGCGGGAGCCATAGAACAGCTGGACGAGCATGCGAAAAGGCTTGGGGTGAAGCTGATAAAGCATCAGGCAGGCAGCGATCCCGCAGCGGTCATATTCGATGCGATAAAGCATGCGGAGAGCAAGAAGATCGATGTGGTGCTTTCTGACACAGCAGGAAGGATGCACACAAAGAGGAACCTGATGGAGCAGCTTGAGAAGATCAAGAGGGTTACGAGGCCCGATCTGATAATCTTCGTTGACGAGAGCATAGCGGGCAACGATGCCATAGAGAGGGCAAGGATGTTCAACGAGGCGGTAGGAATAGATGGCAGCATTCTAACAAAACTCGACGCCGATCCCAAGGGTGGCACGGCAATATCAATCAGCTACGTGACCGGCAAACCCATTCTTTTCTTCGGAGTCGGTCAGGAGTACGATGATCTCATTAAATTCGACCCGGAGTGGCTTGTTGAGAGGATTTTTGGTTAGCTGTCGGGTGCTGAAGGACTGAAATCCGTGGGTTTGCCATAGCATACCATGGAAAAATTTTAAACACCAGCACCATTTCAACGAATCACAATGGATCTGAAGAGCTACATAGCCAGAAGGTTGCTGCTGGCCATACCCACCATACTCGGCGTAACATTCATCGTTTTCTTCATCTCCCATGTTGTTCCCGCAGATCCAGCCCTGGTATGGGCAGGTGGAGCCAGAGCCAGGCCGGAGCAGGTTGAGCAGATCAGGCAGCTCTACAACCTGGACGAGCCAATCTGGAAGCAGTACATCATCTTTCTGAGTGACCTTATCAGGGGCGACCTGGGCATCTCGCCGGTTACCGGCAGACCGGTTATCGAGGACATCAAGACGTATTTCCCCGCAACCCTCGAGCTCACGATCTTCGCCATAGCTCTGGCAATACTGATCGGAATCCCGCTCGGTGTCCTCTCAGCCATCAAGAAAGACAGTCCTGTTGACCATTCAACCCGAGTCTTCGCCCTCTCAGGCTACTCAATGCCCATCTTCTGGCTCGGCTTAATTCTTCAGCTTGTTGTTTATTACTATCTCGGCCTTGTTCCCGACCCAGGAGGCAGGGTCAATACCCAGGTTTACCTCAGCAGCGAGTTCAAGACCTACACTAACATGTACCTCATCGATTCCCTAATCCAGGGCAGGTTTGATGTCTTCTTTGATGCTTTACAGCATCTCATCCTTCCTGGCTTTACCTTGGCCTACGCCACAGCAGCAATCATCGCCAGAATGACCCGGAGCAGCATGCTGGAAGTTATAAGGCAGGACTACATCGAATTTGCCAGAGCCAGAGGTTTGCCGGAGAGGGTGGTGATATACAAGCATGCCTTGCGAAACGCCATGATACCCACTGTTACGGTGGTCGGCCTCTCCTTTGGCGGCTTGCTCGCCGGAGCGGTTCTGACTGAGACTGTCTTCTACTGGCCAGGAATCGGGAGGTACATGGTTGGCACCATCAACACCCTCGACTTCCCGGCCCTCATGGGCGGAACAATCCTGATAGCCCTGGTTTTCGTCATCGTAAACCTGCTGGTGGACATACTCTACGCAATAATTGATCCAAGGATAAGGTACGGCTGATTCGGTTAAAAGGTGAGACGATGGGTCGTGCATCAAGCTTCAAGGAGAAGCACGATGCAAGGATCAAGGAGATAAAATACTCGCTGTTTCTGGTCAGGAACAGCCCTCTGACCATTCTCGGAACATTAATAATTCTCACACTTATCCTGGTCGCCATCTTCGCACCATATATTGCCCCTTATGATCCTGAAAAGACCAACATCCTGGCCAGGCTGAAGCCGCCATCCAGAGACCATCCCTTCGGTACAGACGACCTGGGCAGGGACATCTTCAGCAGGGTGATATGGGGAAGCAGGATAAGCCTTCAGATTGGCTTCACCGTCGTCTTCTTCGCCACAGCCATTGGAACGGTTCTCGGCCTGATAGCTGGGTACTTCAGGGGCTGGATTGATGAGATACTCATGAGGATAACCGACATGTTCTTCGCAATTCCTTCCCTCATCCTTGCCATGGCCATTTCTGCGGCGCTTCAGACCAGAAGCATTTACACAACGATGCTTGCCGTCACCTTCGTCTGGTGGCCGGCCTACGTGAGGATCGTAAGGTCTTCGGTTCTGTCCCTCGTAGAATCCCAGTTCGTTGAAGCAGCCAGAAGTCTGGGGGCATCCAACAGAAGAATCATGTTCAGGCACATACTCCCCAACAGCCTTGCTCCCCTGCTGGTTCAGATGACCCTTGATCTGGGAGCGGTCATACTGGTTGCAGCCGGGCTGAGCTTCATAGGGTTTGGAGCCGGACCAAACACGCCGGAATGGGGCAGGATGGTGGCAGAGGGCAGGAATTACATGACAACAGCATGGTGGACCATAACATTTCCGGGTTTGGCCATCTTCATTACAGTGCTGGGCTTCAATCTGCTGGGAGATGGGCTGAGGGACATCCTCGACCCGAGGCTGAGGAGATAAATATGGGAGGTATGGAACTGCTCAAGGTAAAGGACCTTTACATAAACTTCTACACCTATGAAGGCGTTGTGAAGGCGATAGATGGTGTTAGCTTCGACATTTACCCAAACGAGACCTTCGCTTTGGTTGGTGAGACGGGCTGCGGCAAATCCGTAACTGCCAGGTCAATCCTCAGGCTCATCCCTACACCCCCCGGAAGAATAGAGGGGGGAGAAATCCTTTTCAACGGCGTTGACCTGCTCAGGATTCCTGAAAAGGAGATGCTGGAGTACAGAGGGAAGAAAATCTCAATGATATTCCAGGAGCCCATGACGTCCCTCAATCCCGTTTTTACAGTTGGAGACCAGCTCGTTGAGACCATAGCCCTGAACCAGAAGGTAAGTAAAGAAGAAGCCTACAGCATCGCCCTCGAAATGCTGGAGAAGGTGAGGATTCCCGACGCTGAAAATGCCATGACCAAGTATCCCCACGAGTTCAGCGGGGGACAGAGGCAGAGAATCGTTATAGCAATGGCCCTCTCGTGCAATCCCTCCCTCCTGATTGCAGACGAGCCGACAACGGCGCTCGATGTTACAGTTCAGGCCCAGATAATAAACCTGATGAACGAGCTCCAGAAGAACATGGGTACATCAATCCTCCTGATAACCCACGACCTTGGGGTTGTTGCTGAGATGAGCGACAGGGTTGCGGTAATGTATGCTGGCAATATTGTGGAAATTGGAACGACCCACGCCATATTCGAAAAAAGGTACCATCCCTACACTCAGGGGCTGTTTAACGCAATCCCGGTGTTCGGGAGGGGCAAGCAGACAAGGCTGGAGGAGATTCCCGGAAGCGTTCCAAACCTCCTGTATCCTCCGCCAGGATGCAGGTTCCATCCGAGGTGCCCCCATGCGATGGATGTTTGCAGAAAAGAAAAACCGGAGTTGATAGAAGTTGAGCCTGGACACCATGTCAGATGCCACCTATACCGCTGAAGCGGGAGACGAGATACTGAGGGTTGAAAACCTGAAGAAGTACTTCCCGATACTGGGAGGTTTCTTCAAGAGGCCAGTGGCTTACGTCAGGGCAGTCGACGACGTTTCGCTCTCCATCCGAAAGAAGGAGACTTTCGGGCTTGTTGGAGAATCGGGATGCGGGAAAACCACGCTGGGGAGGACGGTTGGCCGGCTCATCGAGCCCGATAGCGGGAGGATAATATTCAAGGGGATGGACATCACCCACATTCCCCAGAAGGAATTCAGGGAAGTCAGGAGGCACATTCAGTTCGTTTTTCAGGACCCCTTCGCCTCCCTCAACCCGAGAATGACCATCAAGGATATTGTGGGAGAGCCTCTGGTTATTCACACAGACAAGAGCGACAGCGAGATTGAGGACACAGTTCTCGAGCTTCTGGAAGTTGTGGGGCTGAAGAAGGAGCACCTCTACCGCTACCCCCACGAGTTCAGCGGAGGACAGAGGCAGAGAATAAACATTGCCAGAGCTCTCGCCTTAAGACCGGATTTCATAGTGCTTGACGAGCCCACTTCTGCTCTGGACGTCTCGGTGCAGGCCCAGATACTGAATCTGCTTAAAGACCTGCAGAGCGAGTTCAACCTCACCTACCTCTTCATATCCCACGACCTGAGCGTTGTGGAGTACATGTCTGACACCATCGGCGTCATGTATCTCGGGAAGCTTGTGGAGGTCGGTGAGGCTGAAGGCGTAATTGCAGAGACCCTCCACCCCTACACAAAGGCTCTTTTCGAATCCGTGCCAGTTCCTGATCCAAAGCTTAGAAGAAAGGGAGCAGCAATCCACGGAGATGTTCCAAGCCCCATAAACCCCCCATCGGGCTGCAGGTTCCATCCGAGGTGCCCCCATGCGATGGATGTTTGCAGAAAGGAGGAGCCGGTTCTGAAGGGTGACGGCGACCATATGGTTGCATGCCACCTTTACTGAGCCAGAGTGACCTATCATGGGAACGAAACCAGATAAAAGCGATTACATCGCTCTGATACTTGCAGCATTTCAGACCATCGCCATCCCCTTCATATTAATGCTGATAATACTTCTGGTGATTTATCTTTATGCTGTATTACTTTGGAAATAATTAAACGAAAATGGTAAATATTCTCAGATATCCCTTTAATCATGGTATCTAAGAAGCTGCTGTTGATTGTTTTGATGGCAGCACTTCTGGCGTCTGCAGCAATTCCAGCAACTGCACATGAGGAAGTAAAAATTACGATAGTATACAACCAGGGAAATGAAGTCAGGAAGACCGCTGCTCTTCTTCTCGCAGACAACCTTAAGCAACTTGGCATAAAAAACGTGGAAGTGCTCGAACTCGACTGGCCGACGCTGCTGAAGGGCCTGAGAAACGGTGAGTACAACGTCTTCTTCCTGGGCTGGGCTCCCGACTACGGTGACCCCGACGACTACATCTACCCGCTCTTCTACAGCAAGGCGGCAAACAACTGGGTTCACTACAGGAATGCCGAAGTTGATGAGCTGATAATGAAAGCCAGAAAGACTCTCGACGATAACGAGAGGCAGAAGCTTTACGAAGAAGCTGCAATGAAAATGTTCGAGGACGCTCCGTGGGTTCCGCTTTACCAGCCGAAGGACATACTCACCTACAGAACCTGGCTGAAGGGGGTTTACTACAACCCGATATGGGGCGAGAGCCAGATAAGGTACTACGACCTCTGGAAGACCAGCGACGCTAACCAGCCCGACACATTCGTTTACGCAACATATGGCGAACCTGAAAGCCTCGACCCAGCATTCGCATACGACTCTGCAAGCTGGGGAGTTATAAGCCAGATATACGAGACGCTGCTAACCTACAAGCCTGGGAGCTCAAAGGAAGTTGTCCCGCTTCTGGCAGAAAGCTATAATGTGAGCGATGATGGCCTCGTCTGGACGTTCAA
>CAZHKD010000058.1:0-10657 GCA_964533255.1 uncultured archaeon
TCTCGATTTCGTCCAGCGGAACGTGGCCGGGCCCCTCAACCATTGCCTGCACTCCGGCATCTCTGCACCTCTCGACCAGCTCCCCAAGCACTATGAACTCGGTGAACTTTGCTCTGTCACTTGCATCAGCGATGCATCCTGGCCTGAAAGCGTCGCCCAGGCTGATGGTTACGTCGTACTCCTTCAGAATTTCAAGGAGGTAGTCGAAGTTCTCGTAGTACGGATTCTCCCTTTCGTTGTGCATCATCCAGCCTATGGTGATTGCTCCCCCTCTGCTCACCACGCCAAGGAGCCTCTTGCTCTTCATCAGCCTCTCAACGCTGAACTTATTCACGCCAGCGTGAATCGTCATGAAGTCAACGCCGTCTTTAGCATGCTTTTCGATGACGTTGAAGAAGTCGTCCTCGTCCATATCCACCATATTTCTGCAGTCCCTGGCTGCCTGATAGATTGGAACGGTTCCGAAGGGGACGCTGACGGCATCCATTATCCTCCGCCTGATTGCATCAATGTCCCCGCCGCTGCTCAGGTCCATGATGGCATCCGCACCATATTTCTGGGCTACAACGGCCTTCTGCACCTCCTCTTCGACGTTCACGTAGTCAGCAGAGGTTCCGATGTTGGCGTTTATCTTTGTCCTCATGAACCTGCCGATGGCTCTTGCACTGAACTCGTCATCCCGCAACAGGTTGCGGGGGATTACTACTTCCCCTTCAGCGATGAGCGTGAGGAGTTTCGACAGCTCAATACCTTCGTACTCCGCAACTTCCTTCAACCAGTCTGGGGCAACGCCCTTTCTAGCGTATTCGATGATGGTTTCCATAACTGAGAATTGGGGGCGGGATTATAAAATGATTTTCCAGCATTGAATTTTCCGGCTCAACTGGAGTGACCGGACACCGGATTGCACTGTGCTGTGAAGTGGACAACAGTTACCAAAACCATTAAATAAATGATAATAATTAATCGCAAAGAAAGGTGGGATGGGCATGAGATGGGTTCTATTGCTTAGCATCCTGGCTGTAGCGCTGTTTGCTGGGTGCGCCCAGCAGGCTGAGAAGCCCAAAGCAACGCCAGCAGAAACCCCTGTCGAAACACCGGCACAGACTCCTGCAGAGACGCCGAAACCAGAGGTTGAAACGGTGGTTATAGGGGCACCCCTCAGCCTCTCTGGCAAGTATGCGAAGGAGGGTCAGATGTCGTTATGGGGTGTGAAGGCTGCTGAGAAGTGGATAAATGAGGTTTATGGCGGAATAAAGGTTGGAAACAAGGTGTACAAGATAGAAGTGAAGTATTACGACGATGAGTCGAAGAAGGAGAACATTCCAAGCCTTGTTGAGAGGCTTATAACCTCAGATAAGGCCAACTTCCTGCTTGCTCCGTACAGCTCCGGCCTCACACTTGCAGGAGCGCCGATAGCTGATAAATATGGGGTCATCTACATGAGCCATGGCGGTGCAAGTGACCGCATCTTCGAGCAAGGCTTCCAGTACGTCGTTCAGACTCTGAGTCCGGCAACCAAGTACCAGACCGCATTCCTCGATATGGTTAAGGAGCTCGATCCTGATGCGAAGAAGGTGGCAATGATATATGAGGACAACGAATTTGCAAAGGCAGTCTTTGCAGGAGCCAGGGAGCATGCCGAAAAGCTTGGCTTTGAAGTCGTCTTTGATAAAACGTATCCGAAAAACCCCACAGACCTGACGCCCATACTCTCAGAAATGGCCGCTAAGGAGCCTGATGTGGTCATTGGAGGGGGACACTTCGCCGATGGACAGCTCCTCGCCCAGCAGATGGCAGAACTCAAGATAAACGTCAAGGCAATATCCATACTTGTCGCTCCAGCTCTCCCAAGCTTCTACGAAGCTCTGGGAACGAAAGCAGAGGGCATTTCAGCTCCGGCCCAGTGGGAGATCGGAGCAGCTTACAGTCCGGAAGCAGCCAAGGAGCTCGGCATCGACTGGTTCGGGCCCACGCAGGACGAGTTCCTCAGCCTTTTCAAGGAGTTTGCGGGCAGCGATAAGCAGCCAAGCTATCATGCAGCAGAAGCTGCAGCGGCAATCCTTGCATACGCCAAGGCCATAGAGAAGGCCGGGAGCATTGATAGCGATGCCGTCAGGAAGGCCATGAACGACCTGGACTTCATGACGTTCTTCGGCAGGTGGAAGATCGATCCGGAGACAGGAAAGCAGATAGGCCACGACATGGTGGTCATCCAGTGGCAGGGAGGCGAGAAGAAGATTATATGGCCGCCAGCGGCAGCAACGTCCAAGCCCTACTACCCGATTCCGACCTGGGAGGAGAAGGAGCAGGGTAAGCTGGCGGTGCCTGAATAGCAATTTTTTAAATAAATTTATTTTTTAAAATAGCTGGAGGAGCAATAATGGGTTTCTGGGAACAGCTTGCTTCAAACCTGGTTTTTGGCATTCTGCTGGGCTCTGTGTACGGGCTTGCCACAATGGGTCTCAGCCTCATATTTGGAGTTCTCAGAATTGTCAACGTTGGACATGGGGCATTCCTGATGATCGGCGCCTACGCAGCCTTCTGGCTATTCACACTCTTCGGCCTCTCACCAATAGCATCGATCTTCGTAGCCCTGGCAATAGGTCTGGCAATCGGCTTCGTGACGTTCTACAGCGCAATAAAAAGGCTTATAGGAGCTCCAGAGCTGTCAACGCTCCTGGCCACCTTTGGCATTGGTATCTTCATTGAAGAGCTGGCAAAGCTATTGTGGGGCCCTGATTACAGGGGGTACAGCTGGGACACGCCCTACATCAGTCTGGGGATTTCTGCGGTTTCTTTCTCCAAGATTTACGCTTTGCTCGCATCAATAATCATAGCGTTCCTGCTGTTCATGTGGTTCAGGAAGACAAAGCTTGGGATGGCCGTCAGAGCGGTGGTGGAGGACAAAGAGGGAGCGATGGTCTGCGGAATAGATGTGACGAGAATTTATGCTCTGAGCTTCGCGCTGGGCATCGCGCTTACAGTCGTCAGCGGAGTCCTCGTCACCCTCTTCGTTCCTGTTGGCATAAATCCCTACATGGGTGGCGAGTACACACTGAAAGCCTTCGTCATTGCTGTGCTGGGCGGCCTGACTTCACCATGGGGTGCATTCTACGCTGGATTCATCTTTGGGGTGCTGGAAAACGGCAGCTACACCCTGCTTGGCCTGATACCAGACGTCGAGCCATTCAGCCTCACCAGATTCATAGCCTTCACGACCCTCCTGATAATCCTGCTGATCAAGCCAACGGGGCTGCTGGGAGGTGAGGAGATGTGAGAGGCGTCCATACTCTTCTCATAATCTACGCCATACTTCTGATTGTGGGCTTAACAGTGCCGGGCATGTGGCAGCCGGTGGCGTTTCTGATGTTTTATGTGGCTATGGGACAGGCCTTCAACATATTCCTCGGCCTGACAGGATACGTTGATTTCGGGTACGTCGCCTTTCTGGCTCTGGGCTCTTATGGCATGGCAATAGCCATGGACAGCCTCTATCAGACCGGTCTCGGAGCAGCAATTCTTCCCATAGGCCTCCTTCTGGCGGCGCTGATGTCAATAATGCTGAGTCTGGCAGTTGGAGCAGTCGCACTGAGGTTGCGGGGAGCTTACTTCGCCATAGCCACCATAGGCGTGAATGAAGGATTCAGGTACCTCATAGAGGGTGCAAGGCTCTGGGGAGGCTCTGAGGGGATAATAATAACCGGCGCGATGAGAAAAATCTTTGGCAGAGAGGTGGCCAACTTCATTTCCACGATGGTGGCCGACGTTCTTGTATTCGGGATAGGGCTCCTTGCAGCTCTTACAACCTACGTAATTCTCCACAGGAGAATGGGGTACGCCCTGATGGCAATAAGGGAAGACGAGGACGCTGCCAGGGTAATGGGAATAAACGTGACGAAGTACAAGATAATGGCCTTCATCACCAGCGCATTCTTTGCCGGGTTGATTGGCGGGTCGGCATGGACGCTGAAGATGACCTACGTTTTCCCCAGCGACGTATTTCTGATAACATACACGATTGAGGCCATAGTCATCGTCATGCTTGGCGGTGCAGGGACGCTTCTCGGCCCAGTCGTCGGAGGCATCACTTACGGTCTGCTGAAGTACTACCTTTCCGTCATCCTGCCGGGGTTCCAGCTGCTGATTCTGGCTCCCCTGCTGGTTGCCATAGTCATCGCTTTCCCTGAGGGTATCGTGGGTTATCTCAAGGAGAGGCTGAGGGGAACGAGGTTTGAGGGCTACATAATCTGAATCAGGTAACCGGGGTGATAGAATGCTGCTGAAAGTTGAGAATGTCACCAAGCGCTTCGGAGGGCTCGTGGCGGTCGATTCGGTGAGCTTTGAAGTTAGGGAAGGCGAAGCTTTCGGAATAGTTGGGCCGAATGGAAGCGGTAAGACGACTCTTTACAACATTATAAGCGGAGTCTACCAGCCGGATAGCGGCAGGATAATCTTTGACGGGAGGGATATAACGAATCTTCCTGTTCACGCAAGGGCTCCGCTGGGAATCGGCAGGACCTTCCAGATTCCCCGCCCCTTTCCTTCGGCAACCGTCAGGGAGAACGTTGCTGTTGGCGCGATGTTCGGAAGAGCTCAGGCCGACGTTAAGGAGGCTCTCGAAATTGCGGATTATTATCTCGAACTCGTAGGGCTGAGCGAGCACGCAAATAAGGCTGCCGGCTCACTCACACCCCTCGAAAAAAGGCTGATGGAGCTGGCAAGGGCACTGGCCATGAAGCCAAAGCTTCTGCTGCTGGACGAAGTGATGGCAGGGATGAACCCCAGGGACATAGGCAACATAATCGAACTCCTTCAGAAAGTGAGGCGGGAGGAGGAGATAGCAGTTGTTGCCATGGTGGAGCATCTGATGCACGCCATCACAAAGTTTGCAGAGAGGGTTATGGTGATGGATCAGGGGAAGAAGCTGCTCGAGGGGCCGACGATGGAGGTTCTGAACGACGAGAGGGTTATTGAGGTTTACCTGGGGAAGAGGATTAAAGGAGATGTTAAGGAGGGTGCTGAGAGTGCTTAAGGTCAGCAGTCTTGAATCGGGTTACGGAACCATGCAGGTTCTCTGGGGCGTTGACGTTGAGGTTGAGAGAGGAAGCATCACAACCATCCTGGGCCCCAACGGAGCTGGCAAGACGACGCTGCTCAAGACAGTCATGGGTATTGTAAGGCCATGGAAGGGAAAGGTGGAGTTTAACGGTCAGGACGTGACGTATCTGCCTCCACACAGGAAGGTGGAAAAAGGGATTACTCTGGTTCTGGAAGGCAGACACCTCTTTCCCTACATGAGCGTGGAGGAGAACCTCAGGCTTGGGGCATACACAAAGAGGGCTGAGGAGAAGATTGAGGAGTCTCTGGAGCTAGTTTACCAGCTCTTCCCCGTGCTGAAGGAAAGGGCGAAGCAGAAAGTGGGAACCATGAGCGGTGGAGAGCAGCAGATGGTTGCCATAGCTCGCGCTATCATGGCCAGGCCTGAAATAATACTCATGGACGAGCCAAGTCAAGGATTAGCGCCGAAAATAGTGGCTGAGGTCTTCGAAACGATACTGAAGCTGAAAGAAGAGGGGCTGACGATCCTGCTGGTGGAGCAGAACGTTTACGCATCCCTCGAAATATCCGACTACGGCTACGTCCTCCACGAGGGAATGGTGGCGTTGAAGGGAACGGTGGATGAAATAATTGAATCGGAGGAGGTCAGGAAGGCCTACGTTGGCGTGTAGTGAAGTAATCCCGATATTTTTCCCTCAATACCTTCTTATCGAACTTGCCCACGCTGGTTTTCGGAATTTCTGATACGAATACAATATCGTCGGGCAGCCACCACCTGGGAAATTTCTTTCTGAGGTGGCTCATCAGCTCCTCTTTCAGCTCCTCCAGTTTTTCTCTGTCCTCTCTGTCCATCACGTCAACCTCAGGAACAACGAAGGCAAGGGGCCTTTCCTGCCACTTTGGATGAGCTATGCCGATAACAACCGCCTCTTTTACTGCAGGGTGCAGCATGAGGTGGTTCTCCATGTCAAGGCTTGAAATCCACTCTCCACCGCTCTTTATCAGATCCTTTGCCCTGTCAACTATCTTTATGTATCCCTCCTCGTCAACCACAACGATGTCCTCCGTCCTGAACCAGCCGTCAACGAATTTCTCGGCAGTTTTTTCTGGGTCTCTGCAGTATTCCCTGGTCACCCATGGGCCTCTTACGTAGAGCTCCCCAATGTCCATGCCGTTCCACTCAACCTCCCTCAGCTCCCCATCCCTCTCTCCAACCACCTTCATTTCCAGCAGCGGAAGGAGCAGCCCCTGCTTTCTGGAGTGCTCGTAGAATTCGTCGCCTTCAAGCTTCATGTAGCTCTTGGGCCTGTTGACTGTCAGCACCGGAGTTGTTTCTGTGAGGCCGTAGGTGTGGATGATGGTGACGCCAAACTCCTCTTTGAAGGCCTTCAGCAGGGAAGCTGGAGGAGCGCTTCCGCCCGTAAAAGCTTCCTTCAGGCTGCTTATGTCATAGCCGGGATTTTCCTTCAGGAAGGTGTAAATCATGAGCCAGACAGTTGGAACGCACGCAGTGAAGTCAACCTTCTCGTTCTGAATGAGCCGGACGTAATCTTCCGGCTTTGGATGCTGCCCGGGAAAAACCTGCTTCGCTCCGCACATGGTGGCTGCGAAAGGAACACCCCAGGCGTTGACGTGGAACATGGGGACGATGTGGAGGACGCAGCGCTTCTCGCTCAGGTTCAGGGCGTCAGGCAAAGCTGTAACGATGCTGTGCAGAACCAGGTTGCGGTGGGTGTACTCAACGCCCTTCGGCAGGCCTGTCGTGCCTGAAGTGTAGGCCATGCCCGCAACGGCGTTCTCGTCGAGCTCTGGCCAGTCGTAGCTTTTCGGCTTTGAGGAAATCAGCTCCTCGTAGGCTACGGAGTCGAAGGAAGCATCATAGCTCTTCTCCTTCCCCATGACCACGAAGTGCTTCACCTTCAGCCTGTCTGCTATCTGCTCGACAACGGGAATCTGGTCGCTGTCGAGAAAAAGAACCCTGTCCTCAGCGTGGTTGATGACGTAGGCTATCTGCTCAGCGGAGAGGCGGAGGTTTACGGTGTGGTATGAAGCACCCATGCAGGCGGGGGCGAAGTAGAGCTCAAGGTGGCGGTGGGTGTTCCATGCCAGAGTCCCGACCCTGTCGTTCTCTCCGACTCCGAGCTCCTCCAGCGCATTTGCAAGCTGGCAGACCCTCTTGTAGAAATCAGCGTAGGTGTAGCGGAAAATGCTGCCGTCCTCTTCCCTCGAAACGATTTCCTTCTTCCCGAACAGCCTTCTGGCTCGCTGCAGAAAGTTCAGGAGGGTGAGTTCACAGGCCGCTGAACTTTTAGATGTCACGATTAATCACCAAGGTTCTGGAAAAAATTCTGAAATAAGTATTTAACGAAACCTTAATCAATTCTTCATTGAGCTTTGGGAGCATGGGTAATGATGTGATAGGCATGGCCAGTGATGAAAATCTGGATATGAACAGTCTGAAGGGCACTCTGGCGGAGAAGATACTCTCAAGAGCATGCGGTAAGGCCGTAAAGGCCGGCGATTATGTTTTCGCCTCCATTGACGCTGCCATGATTCACGACATTACCGGCCCCCTCGCCATTAAGGCGTTCAGGGAGATCGCTGGAGATGACGGGAAGGTGTGGGACGCCAGCAGAATAATCATGGCCTTCGACCACCAGGTTCCTGCCGACAGCGTTAACGCTGCAGAAAACCAGAAAATGCTCAGGAGGTTTGCGGAGGAGCAGGGGATACTGAACTACGACGTCCATGAGGGCATAGCCCATCAGATAATGGTGGAGAAGGGGCACGTGCTGCCGGGGATGGTTGTTGTGGGAGCCGACAGCCACACCTGCATGTACGGTGCCCTGGGAGCCTTTGCAACAGGCATTGGTTCAACGGACATGGGTAGCGTGTTTGCGTTGGGAAAGCTCTGGTTCAGGGTTCCCGAGACCATCAAGTTTGTGGTGAGCGGAAAGCTGGGGAAGCACGTTTACAGCAAGGACGTGATTCTGAAGCTGATAGGCATTGTTGGAGCGGACGGAGCCAACTACAAAGCGTGTGAGTTTGCGGGAGAGGTTGTGGAGAAGATGAGCATGAGCGAGCGATTCACCATGAGCAACATGGCCATCGAGATGGGCGGCAAAGCCGGCCTGATTCAGCCCGATAAGGTGACTGAGGAGTACTTGGAGAGGACGGGTGTGGAATTTCAGATTCCGGAGTGGCTGAAGAGCGATGAAGATGCTGAGTACCAGACGGTTGAGCTGGACGTTACGGGAATGGAGCCACAAGTTGCGAAGCCCCACAGGGTGGATAACGTCGTTGGAGTTAGCGAGGTGGAGGGCACAAGAGTTGACCAGGTCTTCATAGGCTCGTGCACCAATGGCAGGTACGAGGATCTGGAGGTTGCAGCGGAGTTTCTGAAGGGAGAGAAGATAGCGAGAAACGTCAGGCTGATAGTAATACCCGCAAGCAGAAGCCAGTACGTGCAGGCTCTCAAAGAGGGGCTAATCGATGTTTTTGTGGAGGCCGGAGCCATCGTGGAGTTCCCCAGCTGCGGGCCGTGCATGGGGGGCAGCTTCGGGCTGATAGCAAGCGGCGAGGTGAGCGTATCCACTTCAAACCGCAACTTTGTGGGCAGGCAGGGGAGTCCGGAAGGCAGGATATATCTGGTCTCGCCAGCCACAGCAGCGGCAACAGCGATTTACGGCGAGATAACAGACCCCAGGAAGGTGAAATAACCTAGGGTGACATCCGTCGGAAATTCAATTATTTTCATCCAATGAAAAACTTTATCTTAACATATGCGTTAGTATCGACCGTGAAGGAAATCGAAGTTCCACACGAAATAGCCTTCATGCTCAGGAACAGGCTGAAGCTCTACGATATTCCCTACGAGGACATCTTCATCACAAAAATAGCCGTGCCTGAGGAGCATTACGAAAGATGCTTGGACATAATTGAGGATTTGAAGAGGAGGGTTTTTGAATAAACTTGCAGACTTTCGGGACTGTTCTTGCAGTGACAGATGAAATTTTATGAAATTTGAATCGAATTACTAGATAACTATAAGATTACTTTCACCTCAGCCAAAATGCTTTTATTTGTCGTAGTTTTAATCTGTCTAAATGAGGTTGGAGGTTAGCCTCACTCCCCTCACTGAGAAACCAGTTATCGATTTAAATCATTCTTACCATCTGGCCAGCCTAATCTACAGGGCTATAGAGCGGAGCGACCCATCACTGAGCCTCGAACTTCACAGGCCAAACACGTTCAAGTTCTTCACCTTCAGCAGGCTGATGGTGCCGGGGAGGAAGTTCAGGATCATTGGAGAGAAAATGGCCGTTGAAGGCGATGAGGTTCACTTCTTCTTTTCCACAATGAGGGATGAGATAGCGGTGGGGCTTGTTGAGGGGTTGCTGGAGAAGCCGGATGTCAAGATTGGCAGTGCTGAGTTCGTTGTTTCTGAAGTCAGGGTTATGGAGGAGAGGAGGGTCGGTAAGAAGGAGAAGTTTGTCACGCTGTCGCCGGTGAACGTAACCACCACACAGCACAGTAACGGAAGGATGAGGATAATTGACCTGTATCCGGACAACCCGCGTTTCTACGAGAACATCAGAAGGAATCTGATTAAGAAGTACGCTGCGTTCTACGGGAAGGAGCCATCTGATTGCAGACTGGAACTCGAAGTGCTAAAGAGCAAGCCCAAGCGGATCAGGGTTAAAAATACGTTTCACCGATGCGTCGAGATGGTTTTCGTTGCTGAAGGGAGTAAGGAGCTGCTGGAGGTTGGATACAAGGCGGGGTGGGGTGAGAGGAACAGCATGGGGTTCGGGATGGTGAAGGTGGTGGGATGATGAGTGGTGGGAAAGTCAATCTGATTGATGTGGGTCTGATTATAGTAAGTGACCTTTTCAAAAATGTCATCCCTCTAAAACGCCCGGTTGAACTCTATCTTGAATGGAACTTGGACTATCCTGTTGATTTCATCTGCTACACCCCTGAGGAGTTTGAAGAGCTGAGCAAAAGGCCAAGTCTGGTGAGAGAGGCGTTGAAGGATGGGAAGGTGGTTGAGTTTGGCTGAAAGAGTTCGCTGCGTTGAGATGGTTTTCGAGGCTGGAGGTAGGGAGTTGCTGGGGGTTGGTTTATAAGGCAGTTTTGGTGAACGCAACAGCATGGGGTTTGGGGTGGTGAAAACTGTTGGTAGTAGAAGCATTTCGTAAGTTAACTGGCGTTAACCCCTACGAATATCAAAAAATAGCTATGGAGAACTTGGTAGAAGGTAGATCGCTTATTATTAGAGCCCCTACTGGTTCCGGAAAAACAGAAGTGGCCTTAATTCCTTTTATTTATGGTCTCAATGATTTTCTGCCTTCACAGCTAATTTATTCGCTACCGACGAGAACTCTAGTCGAAAGTATTGGCGAGCGAGCCACAAAATACGCATCATTCAAAAAGCTTAGAGTGGCAATCCATCACGGTAAAAAAGCGACAAGCAGTCTTTTTGAAGAAGATATAATTGTCACAACAATTGACCAAACTGCTGGAGCATACTTGAGTGTTCCATTAAGTATGCCCAAGAGATGGGGAAACATATTCGTTGGTGGTGTTGCATCAT
>CAZHKD010000059.1:0-10429 GCA_964533255.1 uncultured archaeon
TTGAGGCTGTTTGCAGAGAGGCCGGAATGCTTGCCATAAGGGAGGCGATAAAGCCTGGTATGAGCAGAGAAGAAGCTAAGAAGGTGGCTGAGAAGATCAGAATAACAAGAAAGCACTTTGAGGAGGCGCTGAAGAAAATCAAGCCGAGCCTGACCAAGGAAGACATCGAGAGGTACAAGAAGATAGTTGAGGAATTCCATAAGATGTACGCTTAAAGTTAGCTTAAAGCTGAGTTATGGGGTGTGAAAATTAAAAGGAGGTGATAAAAATGTGGAGGAGGAGAAGGAGAGACTGGGATGATATATTCGAGGAGTTTTTCGGAAGGGAGTTCGAGTTCATTGATGAACTCATGGAAAAGATGTTCAGGGACATTGATGAGTTCTTCAGAATTGCATCAAGCGGGGAAGGTAAGCCGTTCATAAAGGGGTTCTCCATAAGAATTGGCCCGGATGGCAAGCCGGAGATCAAGGAGTTTGGAACCAAGCCAGAGGCCATTAGGAGCGAGGGCGGTATTGAAGAAAGAAAGCCCCTCATAGATGTCATGGAGAGCGATGAGGATGTTCACGTTATTGCAGAGATGCCCGGCGTTAACAAGGACGACATTGAGCTGAACGCAGACGAGACGAGCCTTGAGATAAAGGCTGAGGGTGAGAACAGGAAGTACTACGAGGTTGTAAGTCTACCTGCTGAGGTTGTGCCAGATTCGGCAAAGGCGAGGTACAACAACGGTGTCCTTGAAGTTGTGTTCAAGAAAAAGCATCCCAAGAGGGACGACAAGAGAAAGATAAAGATTGATTGATATTTTTCTGCTCTTTATTTTATCTTGAGATCTGTATTTTCTGACTTAAGACGTCTCCCGAAGTTCGCGGAGAGGCAACCTAAGGTTTTGGCAGCCCTTCTCGATATGGTTTCCAAAAAAACTTCACAACCTTGAGTATTGTGTTCGCCTAAACCTTGCAAAGTTACCACACAGGTAGGGATACCCCAGCATGATGCAGTGTATACAAACTGTAAAGTGTCTCAAACCCGATTTGTACTTTTGTCAAAAAAGAAGTTTATCTACAACCGGAATTCTTTAATCTATGGCTTTGATGGCAGATGGCATCAGATGGCATCTTGGATAGAACCTATTCGCATGAGATCCAATCAGATTGTGGGTGCCTCCATGCCCACAAAGCCCATCGTGGCAGGTTAGAGAGGGTTGTAATGAGACCGCATAGAAATGAGTGTGGGAAATCAGAAACGGATGACGTGCTTTACCGAATACTGGAGTGTACTCTGAATCTTTCTCCCCAGGAAAGCGAAGTATATCTTGCCCTTCAGAAGTACCCCAACACCGGCGTAAATGAGCTGGCAGAGTTTACCGGTAAAAACGTGAGCGGGCTCAACAGAACCCTGAAATCTCTGATGAAGAAGGGACTGGTAAGAAGGGAGTGCCGCATCCTGAAGCATGGGGGCTACAAGTATTTCTACTTCCCGATTCCCCTTGAGGAGATCATACCGGACATACGGGACATGATTCGCAGCTGGATCATGGAGCTCGACAGCATGGTGGAATCTTTCAGCCTTAAACTCGAAGAGAAGACAGTTTTGAGAAAATTTGAGGTTAAATACACTGGCGGGATAAAGGACGCCACCTCGCTGGAGTTGAGGCAGTAAAGGGTTCATGTAGGTGGCATCTCCGAAGTTACCTGCTGGATAAACATTATTATATTATAATACTAATAGATTATAAAATTATACCGCATCCTCTCCCCTCTCTCCCGTTCTTATCCTGACAGCATCTTCAACAGGAATGACGAAGACCTTCCCGTCACCCACCCTCCCCGTTCTGGCCGATTTGATGATAGTATTGATGACCGCATCCACCCTGTCGTCTTTGACGACTATCTCAATCTTCACCTTCGGAAGCAGCTCCACCTCCATCGTCCTGCCCCTGAACTGCAGCGTTATGCCCTTCTGCTCTCCTCTTCCCTTAACCTCAGTTACCGTCATGGAAACGAAGCCTTCCTGCTCAAGAGCGTCCTTCACCTGCTCGAGCTTTTCCGGCCTTATTATTGCCTCTACCTTCTTCATTTTTCCACCTCCCGGCTTATGCATAGGCCGTTTCACCGTGCTGGGAGATGTCAAGTCCCACATACTCCTCCTCCTCGCTGACTCTCAGGCCCACCAGAGCATCCACGAACTTCGCTATGGCAAACGTTGCGATGAAGGCGTATGCGATGCTGACGACGACAGCCGTAACCTGTGCCACCAGAAGGGACGCGTTTCCTGAAATCAAACCAGCCTCCCCGAAGATTCCGAGGGCTATGCTCCCCCATGCACCTCCGACGCCGTGTATCGCCCAGGCGTCAAGGCTCTCATCGAGCTTTGCCTGTATCCTGAAAATCATTGCCCTGTAACATAAAAGTCCCGCAACAACGCCGATTACGATGGCTGCCGGGATGTTGACGAAGCCTGCTGCTGGCGTTATGGCAGCAAGCCCGGCTATTGCTCCCGTTACTATGCTCAGAGACCCCGGTCTCCCGTTGTGCCATGAGAGCACCATCCAGACGAAGGCTCCGGCAGCGGCGGCGGTATTGGTGACTATGATGGCTCTTACCGCCGTCTCGTTGACGGCTAACGCGCTTCCCCCGTTGAACCCGAACCAGCCGAACCAGAGCAATGCAGCGCCAAGCAGAGTCATGGGTATGTTGTGGGGCTCCATGCTGTGCTCTCCGAAACCCCTTCTGGCTCCCAGAGCAATCGCCAGAGCAATAGCTCCAAAGCCCGAGCTTATGTGAACCACTATACCGCCGGCGAAATCTAAAGCCCCGAGCTTTGCCAGCCAGCCGTTGCCCCAGAGCCAGTGGGCGAAGGGGTCGTAGACGAGGGTCGTCCACAGCAGCCCGAATATCAGGAATGCCGAGAGCTTCATCCTCTCTGCTGCGGCGCTGGTTATGATTGCCAGCGTTATGGCTGCAAAGGTGAGCTGGTAGATGGCGAATATGTCTGTGGGCATCATGCCGCCGATGCCAATTATACCGCCCATGTCCTCACCGAAGGAGAGGCTGTACCCTGCCAGAACCCACTGAAGGCTCACCAGCACGTAAGCGATGAAGGAGAGGGTAATCATGTACACTGCATTCTTTCTCCTCACCATGCCCCCGTAAAACAGGCCCAGACCTGGAGTCATCAGCATAACCAGAGCTGTTGCCACTATCAGCCACGCTGTGTCGGCTTCACCTGCCATTTGATCACCCAGAGCCGCTTCGAGATCCAATTTTTAAGTTTTTTTAATAAGATGTCATAAGATTTCATAAATTTTTCATGATTTACCTGATTTGTGTGGTTATCTTCAGGTCAAATGGATGTTAATGAAAAACCTGTTAAATGCTTGAATTTATGCACGTCTGCACAGATAACTTTAAAGATTTCATCCACGCATCCGGGTTTAATGGTGAGGGTCAAGCTCTTCGCAAATTTCAGAGAGGTGGCGGGAGCCAGGGAAGTTCAGGTTGACGCAGCCAACGTTGAGGAGCTCCTCAGGAAGCTGAGCAGCATGTATGAGGGGATGAAGGAGCTGATCTATGACGAGAATGGGGAGGTAAGGGACTACGTCCAGATCATGGTGAATGGGGCCCACATTAGAAGCATCGAAGGCATTAAAACCAGGCTTGCTGAGAACGACGTTGTCGCCATATTCCCTCCGGTAAGTGGTGGTTGAATGAGGCTTTTCAAGGAGCTCCTCGGCGTTGATGAGGCCAGAAATATTTTCCTGAGCACCGTAAAACCATTTGGGGAAAGTGATAGGGAAAGAGTGGAGATTTCCGAGGCTCTTTTCAGAGTTGCCGCATCCGATGTGCTCTCGCCTTTGGACATCCCCCACTACGACAGGGCTGCAATGGACGGGTTTGCCGTTGTGTCCGAAGCTACTAAGGGCGCATCTCCATCCAGTCCGGTTCTGCTGAAGCTGGGAAGCTGCGTGGATGAAGAAACTTGCGTGTGGGTGCATACGGGAGATGCTATGCCTGAAGGCAGCGATGCCGTTGTGAAGGCTGAAGATGCAGAGGTCGCTGGAGACCTCGTCGAGGTCTTCAGGCCGGTAAGAAAGTACGAGAACGTCGGCAGGAGAGGGGAGGACGTAAAGAGGGGCGACGTGCTTCTCAGAAAAGGCGAAATTATAAAGCCGGCACACGTCGCCATGCTGAGGAGCGCGGGAATCGAGGAGATTGAGGTCTTCAGAAAGCCCCGAATCTTTGTCCTGCCAACCGGAGACGAGCTTCTACCTCCCGGTGAGGAGCTTAGGCCGGGTAAGGTTTACGAGTCCAACGGAATAATGGTTTCCGGCTACGTCAAGCAGTGGGGCGGCATTGCTGAGCTCCACCCCCTTGTGGGCGACGACCCTGATGAGATCGCCGGAGCAATCGAAGGGGCTGAAGGAGATTTGATAGTCACAACAGGCGGCACAAGCGTCGGGAAGCGAGACTACATGCTGGATGTGCTGTCAAAGCACCAGTTGCTTTTCAGAGGCATCGCGCTCAGGCCGGGAAAGCCCACTCTGGCGGGCATTGTGAATGGAAAGCCTGTTCTGTCTCTGCCTGGATTTCCGACGGCATGCGTTGCTGCCATGCACGTATTGCTAAAGCCCGCAATGGAAAAAATGCTCTCAACGAAACTTGGTGTTGCTCTGAAAGTCAGACTGTCGGAAAAAGTAACATCCAAAGTCGGCTTCACGTCCTTTGTCAGGATTAAAATTGATTTTGATGCCATGACTGCTCTGCCAGTCGCCACGTCGGGATCGGGCATCCTCAGCAGTGTTACGGCTGCGGATGGCTACATCCTGATTCCAGAGAACGTGGAGGGGTTTGATAGGGGTGAGCTGGTCACAGCTTATCTTTTCTAAATTTCTGGTTGGAAATTCATAGAATATCAAAATAAAATAAAAAAAGAAAAGCTTAAATACATATCTCGGTTAAACTCCCCAGAATTCCTTTGCGAGTCCCTATCCTCATTTTAAGGGGTGTATGTGCATGGAGAAGGCAGAGATACTCAGAAAAATAAAGGAAATCGAACAGAAGGTCGAGGAAGAGATAAAAGCGGCAGAGGAGGAAGCTAAGAAGAAAGTTTTTGCTGCCAGGGAGACAGCGAGGCAGATTGTTGAAGATGCCGAGAAAGAGGCGGAAAAGATCAAGGCAGACATCATGGAGAAAACGAAGGCTGAACTTGAGAAGGAGAAGGAGAAAATAAGGGAGTCCAAGATGAGAGAGATTAACAGCATCGTTTCCAAGGGCAAGGAAAGGATTGATGAGGTTGTGGACTTCCTCTACAAGGAATTTGTGAGGATGATGGAATATGCTTAAGCCTGTGGAGATGGTAAAGGTCTGCGTAGTTGGCCCTAAGGATCACTTCAGATCCACGGCCGAGACTCTTCACAGGCTTAATGTGCTGCACATTGAGGATTACACCGGAGAAGAGGAGTACTTTGAGATTGGTGCACCGCTTGAGGAGGCATCAAAGCTTTCACGCTTCGTCGTCACGCTCCGCTCCCTTCTGAGCTACGTAAAGCTGGATGGCGTTTACGAGCCCAGAAAGGTTTACAGCGTTTCTGAACTGAGTCAGGTGGCTGAAAGCAAGGTTTCAGAGCTGGAGAGCATTATAACTTCTAAGATCGATGAGATGAGAGATATAGAGGACAGACTTAGGAGAATTGCCGATGAAAAACGCTTGATCGAGCCTTTAATCGCTCTCGGCCTTCCACCTGAACTGCTTTCAGGATATCGAAACATTACGGTTTTTGTGGGCTTCGTAAGGAGCGATCCGCTGGAGAGGATGGTGGAGGTAACCAAGGACTTTGAGAGGTTCATAGCGGAGTTCGAAAGGGAGTACGTTGTGGCTGTTTTCGTGAAAAACGAGGCTGCTAGCGACGTTCTTAGGGTCCTCCAGGAGCTCGGATGGAGGGAGATCAGCGTTCCGGTCAGTGAAGGCAGCTTTCAGGATAAGCTTGCGGAACTGAACAGGGAAGAATCAGAACTCAGGGATAAGCTGGAAAAGCTCAAGGCTGAGATAGAAGCTCTTGAGATGGAGAATCTCGACCTCATGCTTGCCCTTGAGGAGCACCTGAGCATAGAGCTTGAGAAGTGCGAGCTCCCGCTGAAGGCCGCTACAAGCAAGTATGCCTTCATAATCGTCGGATACGTCCCGAAGGAGAAATTCGAGACGTTCAAGCATGAGGTCGAGAAGAACAGAGTTGTAGTTCTGGAAATAAAGGACAACGTGTGGAAACCGCCGACGGCTTTCAAGAACCCGTCAGTTGCGAGGCCATTTGAGCTCCTCACAACCTCATTCTCCATTCCAAAGTACACTGAAATCGACCCCACAACCGTCATGGCCTTCTTCTTCCCCATATTCTTCGGCTTCATGCTTGGCGACATCGGATACGGTGTCATCCTGATCGGTCTGTCCCTCTGGCTCTCGAGAATATTCAAAACAGAGGGCTGGCAGAGCCTTTTGAGAATCCTCCTGTACTCCGGCATATCCACAGTTCTGTTCGGTCTGGGCTTCGGAGAGTTCTTCGGATTCGAGCTGTTCGGTCATGAGAGCATTCTTGGCGGACAATTCGAGCGATGGGAGCCCGTGCTGGGCAACAGGCTTTACGACGCGCCAAAACTGCTTGTTGTGACACTGGCCGTTGCCGTAATCCACATGGGCCTCGGCTTCATCTTCGGGATCAGAAATGTCGCAAAGGAGCACGGCTGGAGGCACGCCATTGAGGAGAAGCTCAACTGGTTCCTGGCGCTTATAAGCATCGCATTCATAATAACGGGCTTCATAATGAACACACTCAACGGCGTCCCGGTATTCTCCCTGAACTTCGCCTACATTGCTGCTGTGCCACTGATACTGGTGTGGGCGGTGCTTACGGTGATGGGAGAGGGGGCGATGTTCCTGATAGAATACCTGACGCTGCTCAGCAACACCATAAGCTACGCTCGATTGCTGGCTGTCGGTCTCGCGAGCGTTGGCTTTGCGATAGCCTTCAACAAAATAGCCTTTGAAATGCTGATGCCCGCTGGCATAGTGGGCCTGATTGCGGGAGTCATCGTACTTGCTCTGGGGCACTTCATAAACATACTCCTGGGCATCCTTGATCCCGGTCTCCAGAGCTTGCGACTCCACTACGTGGAGTTCTTTGTGAAGTTCTTTGAGGGGGGTGGCATCCGCTACAACCCCTTTGGTAGGATAAGAAAATACACAAAGGAGGAGGTGTAAAAAATGCCTGTGGAAGGTTTGGTGGCAATTGGTGCTGGTCTGGCTGTGGGATTGGCTGGAATTGGTGCTGGATTGGGTGAGCAAGCAATCGGTGCTGCTGCAGTAGGAGCAATGGCAGAGGATCCGGAGTTCTTCGGTAAAGGTCTGCTGATGACCGTCATACCGGAAACCATCGTCATATTCGGCCTCGTCGTTGCCTTCCTGCTGATGTTCATCTAACCCCAATTTTATCTTAAAGGGTGACAGGAATGCCTTTGGAACCAATAATTGAAGAGATCACAAGAAAGGGGCAGCTGAGAGTTTCAGAGATTCGCAGCGAAGCCGAGAGAGAAGCGAGTCAGATAATTGAGGAGGCAAAGGAGAGGGCTGAAGAGCTGCTGAAAAAAGCGAGGGAAGAGGCTGAGAGAGAAGCAGAGAGGCTCAGGAAGCAGGAGATTGCAGCAGTGAACCTTGAGCTCAAGAGGGAGGAGCTGAACAAGAAGAAGGAAGTGCTGGATGAGGTTTACAGCAGGCTCATAGAAAGATTGAGGAACATGGATGCGGAGGAGAAAAAGAAAATCCTCAGCAAGATAATAGAGAAGCACGGCAGGGATGGCTACAGGGTGTACTCAAGCAAACAGGATGAGGAGCTCGTGAGAGAGCTGACGGATATGGAGTATGCCGGAAACATCGATTGTGTTGGCGGAGTGATAATCGAGAGCCCCGATGGAAGCTTCAGAATCAACATGACCTTTGACGAGCTCGTCAAGGGGATATATGAGGGCAAGATGAGGGAAATCTCGGAAATGCTATTCAGGTGAAACTCCATGGCGTTACTCAGGAGAATCAGTACCAAGCCTGCTGAATGGGCCTACATCGTTGCCAGAGTAAGGGTAATGAGCAGGAAGCTCATACCTAAGGAGGACTACAACAAGCTTCTGAACATGGACCTTCACGAAATCACGAGGTATCTGGAGGAGAGCGAGTACAAGAAGGAGATTGATGAGCTTGCGTACAAGTACAGCGGAATGGATTTAATGGATTACGCCCTCTCTCTGAATCTCTCCAGAACGTACTCCAAGCTCATAAGGATATCCAAGGGCGTGCCGAGGCAGCTTATTGTTCAGTACCTCCGCAGGTACGACTTCTGGAACCTGAAGAATATAATCCGAGGCAAAATGTTCGGTTTTCCAAGGGAAGAAGTGGAGGCAACACTGGTAGTTGGTGGAGAATATGACGAGCAGTTCTACAGGGCGCTCATGGCAAAAGAAACTCTTGAAGATATCGTGAAGACCTTTGAGGGCAAGCCCTTCTATCCAATACTGGATAGGCTCGTAAAGGGAGCTCCACTGGCAGAGTTCGAAGATGAGCTTGACAAGTTTTATTACCAGAGCCTGACATCCATATCTCCTGAGACAATCGACATGAAGTACTTCCTTGAGTTCATAAGGATGGAGATTGACATCAAAAACATCAAGACCATACTCAGGCTGAAGGCTGAGGGGGCAGAAGTGGACGAAATAGTGCCCAAGATAATCTCCGGCGGATATCAGGTGAAAGAGGATATTGCAAGAAGGCTGGCAGCCATGGAATGGGATGAGCTCATGAAGAGCCTGGAGGGCTTCTGGTTCCACGAGGCAATCAAGGATGTTCTGAGAGAGCCCCTGAGCAGGATTGAAGTGTATTTCGACAGGATGTGGGCACAGAAAGTTGTGTCAAAGGCTCATCACTTCCCGCTCTCCGTACTGCCTGTCCTGTCCTACATGCTCCTGAAGAAGATAGAGGTGGACAATCTCAGGATACTTGCAAGAGGCAAGGCTGAGGGACTCTCAACAGAAGCCATCAAGGAGCAATTGGTGATAGTATGAAGAAGATGGCCGTGATTGGAGACCCGGAGTTCAATGTTGGTTTCAGGCTTGTTGGTATAAGAGATATTTACGATGTCAGCAGTCAAGAAGAGCTTGAAAAGGCTGTAAGGGAGACCCTTACGCGTGAAGATGTGGGTGTTGTTGTTATAAGGTATGATTTGCTCAAAAAGCTCCCTTATGCCCTCCAGAGGGAGGTTGATGCGAGCGTGGACCCCACCTTTGTTGCGGTGGGTGGAGAAGGTGGAATTGAGGAGATTAGGGAGAAAATAAGAAGGGCGATAGGTGTTGACCTATGGAAGTGAAAATGGCAGTTGGTGAGGTTTATCGTGTATCCGGACCACTTGTGGTGGCAGAGGGATTGAAGGCCAGGATGTACGACGTGTGCAGGGTAGGCGATGAAGGTCTGATGGGCGAGGTTGTGGGACTTGTTGGTGATAAGGCACTCATCCAGGTTTACGAGGATACCAGCGGTGTCAGGCCGGGCGATAAGGTGGAGAATACCGGAATGCCCCTCAGCGTCGAGCTCGGCCCGGGTCTGCTGAAGTCCATTTACGACGGAATTCAGAGGCCGCTGCCTGTGCTGAAGGAGGCAAGTGGCGACTTCATCGGCAGAGGCATTCACGCTCCCGGGCTCGACAGGAAGACCAAGTGGGAGTTCACGCCCACTGTTCAGAAGGGTGAGAAGGTAAGTGGTGGAGACATAATCGGTACGGTTCCGGAAACTGAAATCGTGGAGCACCGCATACTCGTCCCTCCAAAGGTGAGCGGTGTTATAACCGAAATCTACGAGGGAAGCTTCACTGTGGACGAGACAGTTGCGGTTCTCGACAACGGCACCGAGCTCAAGCTCTTCCACACCTGGCCGGTGAGAGAAGCGCGCCCCTTCAGGGAGAAGCTTCCGCCAGTCGTTCCGCTCATAACCGGGCAGCGCATTCTGGACACGCTCTTCCCCGTTGCAAAGGGCGGCACAGCAGCGATTCCGGGCCCATTTGGGAGCGGAAAAACTGTTACCCAGCACCAGCTTGCCAAGTGGAGCGACACGCAGATCGTAGTCTACATCGGATGCGGTGAGAGGGGCAACGAGATGACAGAGGTGCTTGAGGAGTTCCCCGAGCTTGAAGACCCAAGGACGGGCAAGCCGCTTATGGAAAGAACCGTGCTGATAGCCAACACCTCCAACATGCCCGTCGCTGCAAGGGAGGCCAGCGTTTACACGGGGATGACAATCGCAGAGTACTTCAGGGACATGGGTTACGATGTCGGTTTGATGGCAGACTCCACAAGCAGATGGGCTGAGGCAATGAGAGAGATTTCGGGAAGGCTTGAGGAGA
>CAZHKD010000060.1:0-10117 GCA_964533255.1 uncultured archaeon
TGACCCCCCTGATTTTCTGCCTGTCAACCTTAACGCCGTTTGGCGTGATTATAATGTAATCGTCACCCAGTCCCACGATGTCCCCGTTGATTTCCTCAACGAAGCCTGTCAGATCCTTTATTATCCTGTCCAGGGTGAGCTTGTCGTGCCTGATGTAGGCAATGTCGGCAATCACGATGTTCCCGTCGTAAATCTGCCTCTTTATTTCGGGAATCTCGTTTATTCCTGTCACTTCAGCCACCTTGATGTGCATGGCAGCCTCAGCTTCTATCTCCGCCTCGTACTCACTCAGATCAAGTTCCTCATAATCCTCAACAGCCATCTTCTCTTCCTTACCAAGGAGTTTTTCAAGAAATCCCATACTTCATCCCCCTCAAAACTGCAACCATCAAATATTTAACCTATTTGCTGAATTACATGGTGAGCGTGCCAGGTTATCTGCTGAAGAAATCCCAGACGTCATCTTTCAGGTGATGTATCGTTTTCACAGCCTTTCCCTTCTCACCCATCATTTCCCTGCCATCCACTATGGCTACGCCCACGGCTATCGGCGACTCCTTGCCTTCAACTGTGACGTACACGAAATCTCCCTCTCTTATGTCCTCATCAGCGTAAACGATGCCGGGCTTCATGACGTCTGCTCCGTTCATTATGTAGGGCAGCGCTCCGCTGTCAACCGTCACCTTTCCCTTCTCAGGCCTGAACTTCAGCAGTCCGAAGAGCGTCAAGTAATGCCTTCCGTTGAACTCCAGAAGAAGGGGCTCGTTCTCCACAAGTATCACCTTCAGGGTTTTGAATTCAACCTCGTCCATGTCTCCCTCAACTTCGAAACCGTAGCGCTGCATCTCCTCTGCAATTCTTTTCGCCTCTTTTTTTCTGAGCCTTCTTCGCTTCATCGGCATCCTCCGATATTTTTAAATATTCAGCACCTCACCCATCATAAAAGTCTTTTTGATGGAGGAAGGAATCATGGCAAACAGACCGCTGGATGTGCTGAATAAAGCTTTGAGAACTCCCGTAATCGTGAGGCTCAAGGGTGGAAGGGAGTTCAGGGGGATTCTGGACGGTTACGATATCCACATGAACCTCGTCCTCGAAAATGCCGAGGAGATTCAGGAAGGGGATGTCGTGAGAAAGCTCGGCAGCGTCGTTATAAGAGGGGACACAATCGTTTTCGTTTCTCCTTCACAGGTGTGAGGTGGTGCAATGTCTGATGGGACGGCTTCGATGGGTAAGAGAGGCAGGAAAATCGTTCATATTAAGTGCAGGAGATGTGGCAGGGTTTCCTTCCACAGAAGAAAGGGTTACTGTGCTGCCTGCGGTTTCGGCAGGAGCAAGAGGCTGAGAAGCTACAACTGGGTAAGAAAGAAAAAGGATTCTTACTGAAATGTGCGGGGTAGTTGGAGTCTATTCTTCAAACCCATCCCTTTCTTCCCGAATAGCATACTACTCCCTTTTCTCCCTCCAGCATCGCGGCCAGGAGTCCGCTGGAATTGTTGTCAGCTCTAAAGACCACGTTTACATCCACAAGGGCATGGGACTCGTCAGCGAGGTCTTCGATGAGGACATGCTGAACAGAATGAATGGCAGCGTTGCCGTCGGGCATGTGCGATACTCAACGACAGGGGAGAGCAGGCTCGAGAACGCCCAGCCTCTGCACGTCAAAACCGCAAGAGGGCACGTCTCCATAGCCCACAACGGAAACCTGGTTAACTACTGGGAGCTGAGAAAAGAGCTGGAAAAAGAAGGCAGGGTTTTCCTGACGGATTCTGACACAGAGGTCATCGCACAGCTCCTTTCCAACCTCATGCTTGACGGAGACTACTTCGAAGCTCTAAAAAAGCTCAACGACGTCCTGGTTGGGAGCTACACTCTGGCCATGAGCATCGACGACGTGCTTATCGGATACCGCGACCCCCTGGGGTTCAAGCCTTTGTGTGTGGGCGAAAGCGATGAGAGCATCGTAATAGCCAGCGAGTCGTGTGCGCTTGATGCTGTTGGGGCGAGGTTCATAAGGGATGTCGAGCCAGGTGAAGCAGTCATAGTAAAGGACGGCGAGGTTGAGTTCGTGAGGATCGCTGAAAGCTCAAAGAGGTCGTTCTGCGTCTTCGAATACATCTACTTCGCAAGGCCCGATTCCATCATAGACGGCAGAAGCGTTTATGACGTCAGATACAGCATAGGCAGAATTCTGTACAGGGAGGCGCCGGTGGAGGCGGACATAATCTCTCCCGTCCCCGACAGCGGCACCACGTCTTCGCTCGGCTTCGCATACGAGTCGGGGATAACGTATCTCGAAGCCCTCATCAAGAACCGTTACGTGGGCAGAACCTTCATCATGCCCGAGCAGAGGCTTCGCGAGTTCAGCGTCCGCCTTAAAATGAACGCCATAAGGGAGAACGTGAAGGGCAGGAGGGTTGTCCTCATAGACGACAGCATTGTTCGCGGAACTACAAGCAGGAAAATCGTTGATATGGTGAGGAATGCGGGGGCGAAGGAGGTGCACTTCAGGGTTGGCAGCCCGCCCATCGTTTCCCCGTGCTACTTCGGAATAGACATGTCCACCAGGGAGGAGCTCATAGCCTCAAGAAAAAGCGTCGAGGAGATACGGAGGGAGATCAACGCGGACAGCCTCGCTTATCTCAGCATAGATGGCTTGCTTAAAGCTGTCGGATTTAAGAGAGAAGACCTCTGCCTGGCATGCCTTACAGGCATCTACCCTGTCCCCATTCCCGGGGAGAGGTGCTCGTGTTAGTTTTTGAGGTGGTGGGGTGAGAAACGTGAGCGTTAACAGACCCGACAGAAACCAGGCAGTCGGACTGCTGAAAAAATACGTGGGCGACAACCTCTACAAGCACTGCATCGCAACGGCTGCGATCATGAGGGAGGTTGCGAAGGAGCTTGGGGAAGACGAGGAGCTCTGGGAGGTCATCGGCATCCTCCACGACATAGACTACGATGTCGTGAAGGGAGACATGGAGAGGCACGGCGTGGAGGGGCAGCGGATTCTGCTGGAGAACGGCATAAGCGAGGATATTGCTGAAATCGTCGGCAGGCACAACCACATGCTGTTTGGTGAATACGAGGAGCCAGTTGAGATTGCTCTTCAGGCTGCGGACAGCATATCCGGGCTGGTTATTGCCTGTGCACTCGTTAAAGGCGGCAAGGTAACAGACGTTAGCGTTAAAACCGTCAAAAAGAAATTTAAGGAGAAGAGCTTTGCTGCTGGATGTGACAGAGACAGAATAAGGCTGATTGAGAAAATCATGCCCCTGGAGAAGTTTTTCGAGGTGGCAATCCGGGGTGTGGTGAGTGTCAGGGAAGAGCTCGGACTATCGTAGCGTTGCCGTCATAGGGGCAGGAAATCTTGGCTCAGCAATAGCGGTGGCTTTGAGCAGGAATTATGACGTTACAGCTGTCAGAAGAAACGCGTCAAAGATTTCCTGGCTGGAGAAACACGGGATTGCTGTCAGTAACGACAGCGCCGATGCCGCCAATAAAGCCGATGCGGTGATAATCTGCGTCAAGCCCAGAGACGTGATTCCCGTTCTCTCCCAGATAAGGGATGTGCTGGGAGACAAGCCGGTGATAAGCTTCGCCGCCGCCGTGAAGCTGGAGGAAATCGCCAGATACTGCCACAGAGCTGCGAGAGCCATGACGAACATAGCCGCTCAATTCGGGGACTCAATGGTCGTTTACTACTCGCTATTTGAAGATGAGGGAATCCACGAACTCCTTTCTGCCCTTGGGAAGGTGTGGAGAGTGGACAATGAAGAGATAGTGGACCTGTCCACCATTTTTCTCGGCAGCGCTCCAGCTTTCGTTTCGCTGCTGATTCAGGCCTTCCAGTATGCGGGCATAAAATGCGGGCTGAACGCTGGGCTATCCAGAGAGATGGCAGCATCAGCCTTCGCATCGGCTTCGAGGCTCGTGGAGTCAATGAGCCCAGATGAAATCATCGAGAAGATAGCGACTCCCGGCGGAACGACCATTGAGGGGCTTGTGAAGATGAAAGAGCTCGGAGTTGAATATTCGATAATCGAATCCCTGATGGCTGCTGCAGAAAAATTGAAGAAATTGTAGTTTTTCAGAACTTTTTTGACTGAAACCTACAGCTCCGCCCCGCACACCAGGCAGAACTTCGAATCGTCTGGCAGGAAGTCCGCCCCGCACTTCTGGCACCTCTTCATCAGGGGGCCGTACGGGTAGCGGGGGTCCATTCCCTGCCCGATCCTGTCCCTTATCTCCCTCATTCTCGACTTCCTCTTCTCCTTGAATGACCACAGCCCCTCGCTGGGCTCAACGCTTCCGATGTTCAGTGAGAACCAGGCCTTGCCGTGCTCCCATGTGAGGCGCCACACTAAATCTCTCCACCAGTTGAGGTGAACCTTGAAGTACCAGAGGCTTGAGGCTGAGAGCTCCAGCATCCTGTCAAGGACTTCCTTAACCCTCTCGTCCAGCTTTTCTAACGGCACAACATCGTTCACGATGCCCCATTCCAGCGCTGTTTTCGCATCGATTTCGCTGCTTAGCATCACTATTTCCGCTGCCCTCTTAAGCCCGATGTGCAGGGGCAGCCACTGCGAAAGGCCGCCTATTGACGTCATGCCGACGCGGGGCCCGGGAGAAATGAACCTGGCGTTCTCGCTGGCTATTGCCAGGTCGCATGCGGTTACGAACTCAAAACCTCCTCCTGCAGTTATGCCGTTCACTCTGGCAATAACGGGCTTTCCGCAGTGCATTATCATGTCGAAAACCCGTCCGTAAATCTCTCCCCACTTCCAGAAGTCAGATGACTTCTTTGTGTACTCCTCCGCATACTCGTGGACGTTTCCGCCTGTGCAGAAAGCCTTGTCACCGACACCAGAGAGGACGATGAACTGGACGTTATCATCCCACATGGCATCCTCAATGGCAGCCACCATTTCCTTGAGGGTCGTAAGGGTGTAGGAATTGTACTCGTGGGGCCTGTTTATGGCAATCAAAGCCGTGTGGTCGTACCACTCCTTGTCGTAAACAATCTCCTTAAACTCTGCCATGAAAAAAACTGAACATTCTTAAATTTAAAGTTTACGAAAGATGGAGATTCAGCTTTGTAATTTTACAAAATCAAATAAAGAGCCGGCTAACTTGGACAGATGAAAAACGCCTTTATTCCGGATTTCCTTGCGGAATATTTAATATTTTCTCCCTTGCAATAATCGCAGCCCCAAAAGCTCCTACTATCTGGGGCTCGTCAGGAACCCTTATATCCGCACCTATTTCCTCCTCCAGAGCTCTGACGACCCCGGCATTCTTGGCAACCCCGCCGGTCATCACCACCTCCTCAACAACGCCCACCTGCCTGACCAGCCCGGCAACCCTCCTCGCAATGGCTTTATGCAGCCCCGCAACTATGTCGACGGTTTCGTGGCCAGAGGCCAGCAGCGATATCACCTCGCTCTCCGCAAAGACCGTGCAGACGCTGGTGATGTTGACGGGATTTCTCGATTTAACTGCCACCTCTCCCATTTTCTCCAGCTCTATGCCCAAAGCAGAGGACATGACCTCCAGAAACCTGCCTGTGCCGGCAGCGCACTTGTCGTTCATGGCGAAGCGGATGACCTTGCCTCTGTCGTCCAGGCTCATCACCTTCGAGTCCTGTCCGCCAATGTCTATGACGGTGTGGCAGGCTGGAAAGAGGGCTTTTGCCCCCCTTGCGTGGCAGGTTATCTCGGTCACCTTCTCATCCGCAATTCCGGAAAGGGCGAGGTTTCTGCCGTAGCCGGTGGCTACCACGTACTCAACGTCCTCCCTTTTCAAACCGGCGTTATCCAGGCACTCCAGGAATGCGTCCTCTCCTATCTCCCTTATCCTGGCCCCGGTCTTCTTTATCAGGTACGTGACAATCCCGCCTTCCCCATCCACTATGCAGACCTTTGTGGCGAGGGAGCCGATGTCTATTCCCGCATAGAGCATTCAACCACCTTTGGAGGAAAATTGAGGTGAATGCATATATTTTTTCCCTCAAAAATTAGTGGATTATCAGCTCAGGGACTCCAGGAAAGCCTCTATCTGGGTCTTGGCCCTCTCAAGTGGCATTGCTCGGGCATCGCACTGAGGAGCTTCAAGAATCAGGCTCTGGACTCCCAGCTCTTCCCGCAGAGTGTCTGCAAGAGGCCTTATGATCATCGAAGTTATCCTGCACCCGGTGTTCTCCAGCAGCAGGGCAGCGTCGATGTCCGCTTTCCTTGCAGTCCTCACGACGCTGTCCAGCATGTCGTAGGTTGCATTCGTGAAGTGCATGGAGCGCCGAACCATGCTTTCAAAGGGCTTCGAAGCGTCGACGAGATGGACGGAGGCGTTGACGTAGAGGTTCACGGGAAACGTCGCTCCGAGCTTCTCGCAGTACTCGTAGAGAGAGAGGGAGTGCCAGGGCATTATGCCGAAGGTAAGAAGCCTGTGCTTTTCCTCCGCAACACCTTCCCCCCTCTTAACCCTGTCCTTGATGAGCCGGTATGCGCGGTGGCAGAACTCATATGCGTAATCGCTTCCCAGGACGAAGAAGGCGATGAATACCAGGTCTCCAATCTCCCGCTGGCTGCCCGGCGTCGGCTTTGCCATCATCATGTTCAGAATCTCCACCAGCAGCCTCGAAGTCTTCTCCGACGTTCTGAAGACCTCCCTGAACCTGTCCTCATCCATTTCTCCTGCAACGCTTTCCATGAACTCCATGAGTCCCTGAAGGCGCCTGACGGTGTACTCCACGTAAAGCTCCTCAGCCCACTCGGCTTCTTTCGTCAGCTCGTCAACGTTTTTCAGGGAGTCGGTGGTCCAGTAGGGGTAGTTTACAGTGTAGCGAGGAACGCTGTAATATCTTGCGAAAACCTCCGCCATCTCGTGGTGCCCGACGCATAGAGCTCTGCTGTCCACTATGAAGTCGGGCTTCGGCATCAGGGGTTTTGTGGCCTTCTCAGGTTCAACGATAGACCCCACAGTCGTCTTGAAGTAGTCGCAGAGGAAGTGGCTGTAGCCCCTGGCGATGGAGGTGTCTATGAGGTCAACTGATGAGCCACGGGCAGCGCAGTAGGCAGAATACTGCTCGGGGAATGCGGAGACGACGTCGAAGACGTAAATGAGCTCAGATGGATGGAAGGAGAAGAACCAGCCCACGGGCCTCTTCCTCGAAAGCAAACGCTCCTGCCTGGCAAGATGCCTTTTGAAGAGGTCCCTGTAAAGCTCCTTGTAGCCCAGGGGGTTCCAGACTCCGTTCTCTGCCATCTCACCCACCTCCGTGAGCCTCAATGAAAGCCTCAATTCTGGTTCTGTACTGCTCCGCAGAGAGGGGGAAGTCCAGGTCGAGGACGAGGACTGGAAGCTCCGACTCCATCACTATCCAGGGGCACTGGTGACCGCACACCTCGCATCCCCTGTCCTTCAGAACAACTATTGCTTCGGCTCTGCTATCATCAACTCGCTGCCAGATGAAGTTGAGCCTCTCCTCAACCGAGAGCCTGCCGGGATGAGAAGCCATAACGCATGCCGTGCAGCCCATGTAGCGTCTGGCAAGAGACTCGATCCCATCTCCCTCCACAAAGCCCCTGTAGTAGCCAGCAGAGGTGCAGAGGTCGTCAGACACCACCGCTGCGCCGCACTCTTCAAGAAGGTTCAGAAGGCCGAGGTGGTAGAAGTCGGTTCCCGATAAATGAATGCGGAGCCTGTAATCCTTCATTCCATCCATCTCCTTCAGCTCCTCCATCTTAGCCGAAACCATGCCGTTGAAGTCCTCCTTCAGCATGGAAGTTGATGCCAGCATCAGGCTCATCCACTCTGATGCAGCAATTTTGGGCGAGTCGTCGCTCCTGAGCCCTTCAAGCTCCACGCAAAGCTCCCTGAATTCGTTATACACGCCTATCGACCTCCTGAGCTTTTCCTCGCTGAAGTCGGTGGAGAGGAAAGACGAGAGCTTGTCTGCGAACCTCCGCAGCTCCTTGACGAAGAACTCGAGGCTCAGCTCGTCGTTGACGTAGGGGAACTGAACCATGTAGGTGAATGCCGGCTTCACGTAGAACCTGTAGGCGGAAAAAAGGTGGAGCTTTGTGTCGTCCGTCGTCGCTCCAACGATTCCGTCCACAAAGTCGAAATCACCGCTTAAGCCGCCTTCGAGCACACCTCTGGCGTAGCTGCATATCCAGCTCGGAGCCCTGGAGTTTGCAAGGGGCGTGTTCTCGTAGTCACCGATGAGCCTGACGGGAACCGCCCCTGAAGCATGAATTATCTCCTCCGGCACGTTGTTGCAGATTGTCCCTATTACCTTTCTTCCACTTTTTCTGTACCCTTTCAGCTTCTCTTTTTCTCTGAAAATGCTGTAGAACTCCCTGAAGGGCTCTCTGAGGGTATTACCGGACATGATTCTCACTTCTCGCCAATCACTCTACTGCTGGGCCTTCTTCCTCTCCTCGTCCCTCAGAACTCTCCGCAGAATCTTGCCAACCGGGGACTTGGGTAGCTCGTCCCTGAACTCGACGATTCTCGGAACCTTGTAGCTTGCAAGATGCTTCCTTGCGAATTCTATTATCTCCTCCGCCGTCGCCTTCTCACCTTCCTTGAGAACGATGAAGGCCTTAACGGTCTCGCCCCTGTAGGGGTCGGGAACGCCTATGACGGCGCACTCCTTCACCTTTGGATGCATGTAGAGGACTTCCTCCACCTCAGAGGGATAGATGTTGAAGCCTCCGGCTATTATCATGTCCTTCTTCCTGTCCACTATGTAGATGTAGCCGTCCTCATCCATGTAGCCCATGTCTCCTGTGTAGAGCCACCCGTCACGAATGCTCTCCCTCGTCCTTTCTGGATCGTTCCAGTACTCCCTGATTATCTTCTTGCTCCTCAACACGATTTCTCCCACGTTTTCCTGCCCCGGCGGAAGCGTCTCGCCAGTTTCAGGGTCTACTATTTTCATCTCCACCGTTGGCACCGGCATTCCGGCGCTTCCAACTTTGATTATGCCGTGAACGGGATTGCTGGTGCCTATGATTGCAGCTTCAGTCAAACCCCACTGCTCGATGACCGTTGCGTCTGGCATGAGCTCCTTCACCTTCCTGAGCAGCTCGATGGGTACTGGCGCAGAACCAACGCTGATGACCCTGACAGAGGAGAGGTCCCTCTTTTTCACGTCAGGTTGATTTACTATCGCAACGAGATGCGTGGGCACGCAGTGAATCTGGGTGATGCGGTGCTTTTCCACTGCCCTGATGAACTCTCCAGCGTCGAAGTAGGGGAAGAGAACAACCGTCCCGCCGTTCATGAAGACGTTCATGTTGGAAGTCCAGATTCCGTTGCCGTGGAACATTGGCATAAGTCCTGAGAAGACGTCCTTGCCCTTTCTCACATCAAGGCAGATGGAGAATATCTGTGCATCAATCATCAGGTTCCTGTGGGTGTAGACCGCACCTTTAGGCCTTCCGGTTGTGCCACCTGTGTATGTCAGCGATGCCACATCCTCAGGCTTTACATCAATCTCAGGCTTCTTTGCCGGGCTCTTGAGCAGATCTTCAAAGAACAGAACGTTCTCCTTCTCTTTAATCTCCTTCTCATGCAAAAACGGCATGAACCTCTTTGCAGTTGGAGAGATGAAGTCCCGCATGCTTGTGACTATGACGTGCTCCAGCGGAGTTCTATCAACGACTGCCTTCACCCTATCATAGAGGACGTCAAGCGTGATGATGGCTTTAGCTCCGGAGTGATTCAGCTGGTATTCAAGCTCCCTTTCGGTGTACATCACGTTCGTGTGAACAGCAATCATTCCGTTGCTCAGGGCTGCGAAGTAGCCGATGTTGAACTGGGGGCAGTTGGGCATGAAAAAGGAAATTCTGTCGCCCTTCTCAAGTATACTCCTCAATGCATTGGCAACCCTGCAAACGTTGTCGTAAAACTCACGATAGCTCAGAGCGTTCCCGTAAAAAATTATGGCATCCTTATCCGCGAACTCCTCGGCCACCCTTGCAAGCATTTCCGGTGGAGTTTCAGTGGGCTCCTCAATATCCTCAGGCCACCCGATATAGGGATACCACCTTCTCCATAACAATTCAGTCATGAATTATTGTTAAATTAGGTTGTAAATAACCTTTTCTGTGGT
>CAZHKD010000061.1:0-5214 GCA_964533255.1 uncultured archaeon
AAGTACCTGAAAAAGGCTCCGTGCCCCACGAAGAGCTATGAAGGTGACTGGAGGTTCAGGTACATCCTCGATAGAGCAAAGGATGTTGACGCAGTAATTTTCCTCCTCCTGAAGTTCTGCGAACCCCACTTCTTCGACTATCCCCAGCTAAAGAAGGAGCTTGAAAAAATGGGTAAGAAGACTCTGCTGCTCGAGCTGGAGTTCCCCATAGCCTCCTACGAGCAGCTCAAAACCAGGCTTGAAGCTTTTTACGAGATGGTGGTTTGATTGTGTTCAACCTGGTAAATCCGCAAACAGGGTGATCTTATGGGCAGGATAAAGAAGCTGAAAGCAACGTCAAAAATGAGGGAGATAATGCTGGCATACTACATGCAGGGGAAGCAGGCTGAGACCGTCTCGTGGATAACAAGCGGAGCCCCGGTGGAGTTTCTCTACGCCACGGACGTCTATCCTATGTACCCCGAGAACCACGCTGCGTTAATCGGGGCAACGAAGATGGGGCCAAACTTCGCACAGATTGCCGAAAACGAGGGATTTTCCCAGGACCTCTGCTCCTACGCGAGATGCGACATAGGTTCTGCCACAACCGGCAGCAGCCCCATCGGTGGTTTACCAAAACCCACCTTCCTGTTCTGCTGCAACAACATCTGCAACACTGTCGTGAAATGGTATGAAGTTCTCAGCAGGATGTTTAAGGTGCCCCTGTTCGTTCTGGATGTCCCCTTTGTCAGGAAAGAGCTGAGGGAGAGCTACGTCAGCTATGTGGAGGAGCAGCTTTACGACTTCATCAGGTTCCTGGAGAAGGTGACAGGAGAGGAATTCGATGAGTCCAGGTTCAGAGAGGTGATTTCCCTCTCAATTCAGGGGGTCAATGCCTACAGAGACGTGCTCCTCATGGGCAGACACAGGCCATCTCCGCTGACGTGCTTCGACGCATTTCTGAACATGGCCCCCATCGTGTGCCTGAGGGGGACGGAGACTCCGGTGGGTTTTTACGCGGAGCTTAAGGAGGAGCTGGAGGAGAGGGTGAAGAACGGAGTTGGAGCCGTTGACAACGAAGAGATAAGGCTGCTCTGGGACAACATACCCATATGGTACGAGCTGAAGCGCCTGTCTGAGTTCTTCATAGGCCACAGCGCATGCCTTGTTGCCGACACCTACACCAACGCCTGGACAGGCATACTGGGGCTTGAAAAGGCTATTAAATCCGATCCCATAAGAGGGCTGGCAGAGACCTACACCTTCATCTACCTGAATCTCGGCCTCGAACTGATGGCTGAAGCAATAAACAGACTCATCGATGTCTACGACGTGGATGGAGTTGTCATCCACAGCAACAGGAGCTGCAAGCCCTATTCCTTCGGGCAGTACGAGATTCAGAAGATGATCGATGTTCCATCAGTGGTAATTGAGGCAGACATGACCGACTCGAGGGTTTTCTCAATGGCGCAGGTGGAGACCAGGCTTGAGGCGTTTCTTGAGAGGTTAAAGGCCTGATTTTCAATCATAAAAACCAGTAACGGAGCTGCAAAAATTCATTTTTTGGACTCGTGTCAGGAGGGCTTCAGCATAACCCTCCCAACAGTTATGGATGGCTGCGAAGCTCCTCAGCCAGCTCTGAACCGGATTGCACGTATCGTATTTCCGCTATTTATTTTTTTATTATTTTTATAACTCCCAGCGCGAGGAGTATTGCGATGGCCGAGATAAAGGCTACCTGTGCTGAAGAAGCTCCGAGTAGATCAAGCATGTTCTTGCTAAAAACAAGTCCAACAGTAAGCAGAGAAACGCTAGCTAATACCACGAAAACTCCTCTTTTGGGGTAGTCTTTTGAGAAGTGATAGAGGAAAGCGAGCAGCACTGCAGTAACAAACAACTCTTTGACAAACAATCCAGCTAAAATGGCTGCAACAATTATGTAGCTGACTAAACCTCGGCTCTCGCCCCTCAGCCCTGCATCGAGGAGGAGAACCGACGGCAGTATTACTGCAAAAATCGTTATTAGATCAGCATCGTATATGCTGGTTATTTCGAGTTCGTAACCCAGCGCCAAGCAGTAAACGAAGAATAGAATAAGAAATAAGTCCTTCCTGAACTTTGATAAGTAAATTACTGGAGAAAGTAGAGGTGTCTTCAGTCCGGCTATGAGCCCGCCAATTGCTGCGGCGACCACTCCAATCATTCTATCGCCCCTCTAATAACGTCTAAAAGATCTGATGGGCCTAAATCAAGTGTCGGAACCAATCTATTCAGCTTTTTAATGAGCTCTTCCCTTTCCAGATATCTTTTATAAAGCCAGAGCAGCGTTTCTTTGTTCAGCTTTGACTCGTCGTAGAATAGGATGGGATTTGGTGTCAGAAGCAGAATTTTATGCCTGTTTTTGAGCTCCGACAGAACCCTTATCAGCTCACCAGTGTGGGCGGTGATATCTGATATAAAAATCAGAAAGGCTGAGGAAGGCAAAGAACTTGCAGCTTCAATCAATCCCGTGGCAAAACCTCTCCTGCCTTTAATGACTGGCAGAATTTTCTTAAGGAACTTCCTGCTCTCTTCCGACAGTTTGAAGCTTATTTCAGGCAGCTTAACTCCCAGGAGGTCTGAATACACCGGACTTATTTTCAGCGATCTGACAATTTTTTCGATCTGCTCCGGAGATTTTGATGCTTCAACCCTGCATTTGACGCCGAAATCGTCGTAAACTATCAGCCCCACCCTGTATTTTCTAAGGGCATAGGCAAGCTGAAGTGTCAGGGTTGCAGCATAATCAATCTTGGAATTCCTGACACCCTTTCTCATCTCCCTTCCGGCATCGAGAATTATGTAGACATCGCCTTCCAGTTCCCTAAGAAGGTCTTTAACGATTAGCTCGCCGAGCCTCGCAGTGGCTTTCCACTCAACGTGTTTTATATCATCTCCAGGCTGAAACTTTCTCAATGAGTGAATTTCTGTTGTCTGCAAACCGAGCAGAGCCTTCTGATATGTATTTGCAAGCTTGAGGCTTTCTTCGGTTTTAGCCTCTTCTTTTATCCTGTCGAGAGACGGGTAAACCTCAACCTCAACTTCCGAGTCCACAATAAAATCAGCGTAATACAGTTCTCGCAAATCCGTTATCCTGATCCTGGGACCTTTGATCTTATACACTCCTTTTACAGGAATAATGGAGTATTCAACTTCCTTCTCCTCTCTTTCATTCAATACAAAGCTGGGCTCCTCAGCTTTAAACCCGGGAGGTAGAAAGTCTTCTAAGATCGTTATCTTTAGTTTCTTGTTCGTGAGGTTCCTCAACCTCAACTTTGACTTCGCCTTTACGCCTTCTACCAGCCTGTTATCAATTCTCCTTTCCGCTTCGATCTCAGGCGAGAACTCCGAACGGAGGTATAACAGGTAAAGAATGATTGAAAAGGCGAGTATAGCTGGAAAGACATTCTCAAGCAGATAACCCTGAACAAAAAGCAGGAATGTTAAAAGTATCAGAATTTCCTCTCTCCTCATTTGGGAACCTCTACTTCATCAAGAATTTCCTCAACCAAATCCTCTGACTTTAAACCGTCTATTTCGTACTCGGCCTTTATCTTTATCCTGTGGGCTAAAACGTGCACGGCCATCCCCTTCACGTCATCCGGAATGACGTAATCTCTGCCCCTTAAAAATGCAAGAGCCTTTGAAGTGAACAGCAGGTGCTCCGAAGCTCTTGGACTTGCGCCCAGCAAAACCCTTTCATCAGCCCTCGTCCTTAGCGAGATTTCGTATATGTAGTTCAGGATTGCCTCGCTCACTTTAACCTTACTCGCCTCATCAATCAGCGAAAGAACCTCCCTAGCATCTATTATCTCCTCAACAGTGTTGAACTCTCCTTTTTCCTTTCTCTTAAGCAGGAGCAGTTCTTCACCCCTATCGGGATATCCGATTTGAATTTTCATCATGAACCTGTCGAGCTGCGCCTCAGGCAGATTGTAAACACCCTCGTACTCAATGGGGTTCATGGTGGCTATTACGAGGAAGGGTTTTGGTAAAGGATACGTATTCCCTTCTATGGTAACCTGTCCTTCCTGCATAGCTTCGAGCAACGCTGACTGAGTTTTTGGAGTTGCACGGTTTATCTCATCTGCCAGAACGACGTTTGCAAAGATTGGGCCCTTTCTGACTCTAAACTCTGAGGTTCTTTGATCGTAAACCACACCTCCTATGATATCGGCAGGCATCAGGTCGGGAGTTAGCTGAATTCTGGAGAAGGACAGGCCTATAGCGCTGGCAAATGCCTTTGCAATTGTTGTCTTTGCAACTCCCGGCACCCCTTCCAGTAAAACGTGTCCCTTTGACAGCAAAGCTACGGCGAGAAGCTCTATCACCTCTTCCTTCCCAACTACAGCCTTGCTAACTTCTCTCCTCAGCTCCTCCATAAACTCCTTTCCGTCCATACATATCACCGAGCTTCGAACCAGTCCTTATTTCACCAACTATTTTTTCAAGGATTTTTATATCAACCCAGTCCGGCAATCCTTCAAATATGTTCTCCTTCCTTTTGGGAAGCAGTCTCGTGATTGCCCGTACAACTTTACCGGCAACTCCACCTTCAATGAGTATCGCCAAGGCTGCAACCCCAACAAAAACCTGGAAGGCTTTCTCTCTGTCTAGCTCCCTGTGTATGTAGATCGTTGCGACTGAATACGGATTGAAGTCAGAATGGTGGGCTTCGTCGAAATAGAACGTGCTGCCGAGGTATCTAACGAGGTTCTCTATAAACTGCCTGTTTTCTTCGAACATGTCGTTTATCAGCACACTCGGATCAGAGAGCATGATTATTCTGCCCTTTCCGTATTTTATCTCTGCCATAACCGGATAACTTCTCATGTTCTTTCCAACGACGCTGACCTTGCTTGAGAATATCTCTCCCTCACCGCCTATTATTGCCGAGGGGATGTTGAGGGTAATTTTTTCTACGCCGACAGCAAGCTCCGGGTCATCTATTCTAACCACAACCGGAAACTCTGCTCTTTTGCTGTAGAATATATCCCTCAAAGGCTGTGCAGAAAATCTGGCCTTCACTCCCAGCTTCTCCAAAAGGCTGTTCGCCGTGCCAAAATCGTCAGCTATGAAGAGAGTTCCGCCGTTTTCGAGAAACTCCCTTACCTCCTCAGCCTCAAGCGATGAAAAATCCACATCCGGCCCAATTATTATCAGAGCTCCATCAAGCTCGCTTAACTTAACGGAATT
>CAZHKD010000061.1:5314-10069 GCA_964533255.1 uncultured archaeon
CAGTATTTCAGCAATAAATCTAAAGTAAATTTTCCCCTCCTCTTCTTTAAGCTCTGTTTTACCATACACGGCTCTCTCGTGAAGCTCCGTAACGACCCTCAATTTTTCGGCAAAAGGCTCATTTTTAAGTGCTTTAAGGAGCTCTCTCGGCGTTAAGCTCTTTTTGAGGTTGTATCTTCCAACAATAGTGCTGAAGAGCATCTTATAGGCTTCCTCAACACTATCCGGGAGCTCTAATTCATTGACAACAGTCTCTGCTCTCTCTCTTACCTCCTCTTTTTTCAGCCCCTCTACACGCTCAGGTTCAGCTTCTATCCCCTTTCTCCTTGATCTAACATACACTGAGGTTAGAACAACTGCGATGAGTGCAACAATCAACAAAAAATAATACGGAAAATAATACAAATGTTCTTTAAGAATCCCCTCTACCATCATCTTTACCAATTCCCGGTTACCAGAACCCGACTCAACTAGAATCTCAACCCTGTTCGACTCTGCAGGTTTATGCAGCGAATCTCCAGGAAAATATGCGAACACCACGTACTTTCCCGGGGTTGAAAAGTTTAAAGTGAAGTTGAATTCCTTAGTTGCGTTCAGCGTTTTTGTGTCGGCGGAGTTGACGAATATGTGGATTGGTATGGGGTAGTTTACACCGCCAATCCCGCCAGTGAAGTTTACAGTTCCATTAGCGGTAACTTGTGTTCTATCGGCTTCGATGTAAATGGAAACGGGAAACCGGGAAAAGAAAATCGATATGGTCGCATTAGAGCTTTCGTAGGTTTCGTTTCCAGCGTAGAAGGCTGAAATGCTCAGAAGCCCTTCAGAGCCTTTCGTAACATTAAAGCCAAAAAATCCGCTGCGGGTCATCAGCTCGGCTTTTTCACCATCGATTTCCACAGTTACGTTTGCCTGGAGTGGATTGCCGTAATAGTCCGATAAAAAACCGCTCACCTTCACGTTCTCGTTCAAAAATGCAGCAGAATTTGACGATAGGGCGATATACGTTGGTATTCTGCTTACATAGACTTTTACAACGTTGGATTTCACGATTTTACCGTTGCTTATTCCCTCAGCGTAGACCGTGTGTTCGCCGAGCTCCTTGAAGCTGTGCTTTTTTGTGCTGTTTTTAAGCTCGTATTCTGTGTCATCGATGAACAGCGAAGTAGGCGTGACGTTCTTAGCATACACGTATATCGTTATCTCCTGATACAGAAACGGGCGATCGTCTGAAACAACCACTGTAAGCCCTTCCCTTTCGAATCTGGTTAGTAAGCTTTCGTAGTATGCTATTAAATCGTAAACGTCTTTTAGCCTGGACTTAAGCCCTGAAACGTCGAAATAGAGCTTTGACGTTCCATTCCACAGCACGATCTGCTCGATCTCAGTTATAGAGTTATTTATCTCATCAGCCGCCAGTTTCATGTTTGTTAAAGCCGTTCTCGCACTTACGTAAGCAGAATAATCGTTTTCGTTCCCAAATAGCAGTTCAATACTCTCAAGGAAGATTGACTGAGATTGCGTCAGTTTCTTTACCCCGCCCGACAGTAAAAGAAACGGCTTTACCACAGTTGATACGTTGCTTTTGACTCCTCTGACAGCGTAAAACCTGCTCTCCTCCTCAGTAAGCTTAACCCTGTGCTCGAGGGAGATAGAAAGATTCACAGCACTCGGATCTTCATCCAGGAGCTTGTCCAGACTCTTCTCAGAATCTTTAAGTATTTCTGAGAAGTACACGTAAATGCCATCATCGCTGGGACTGGCTGTGGAGTAAAACTCCTGTCTGATTCCGGTAGCGGGGGAAATTAGAGATACGAGCAGGATCAAAATCAGAGTTTTTCGCATCGCTCCATTCCTGAAGCAAATGGTATTTAAAGTTTTGACAATTTTATTAAACCTGATGAAAAGCAAGCTGATCGCTGGGGCCATGCTGATTTCAATTGGTTCAGCACTTACGTTCAAGGGTGCAGTGGATGGAAATCAGAGCATGATAAATGCCGGAATAGGCGGAGTGTTTTTAGGGGTTATAGTTCTCACGTTTTCCACCTCGGATTACATAAAATATGATGCCTTTAAGGCTGTAGTTTTGCCCTACATTGAGCTGAGCCGAAGATTTGCCAACGCGTTAGAGTTAAAGAACAAAGCCGTTTACATTCCGCCTTACAGCAATCTGCCTGAAGGAGGAGTTTTTATACCGCTGCACGACGATTTCGATGTCGATCTGGCCAGGCTCGATGGGAATACTGTGTTTATCACAGATGTCGGCAGGGAGAAGGAGATGGGTCTGCTTTTGAAGCCTACAGGCAAGGAACTGATGAAAATGTATGAGAGCTATTCCGAAATGGAGTTTACGAATGCAGGGATTTATGTTGTTGAAAACGCATCAGCAGTTTTGAGGGCCCTTGGCCTGGCAAAATCCGCAAGCGTGGAAGAAGATGGAGACAGGATTAGAATCTATTTGGAAAGTGTAAGCGTAGAGGTGTGTTCATCTGCATGCGAACAGATTGCTTGCCCCATATGCAGCTCGGTTCTGCTTTCAATCGCCAAGAGCTTACAGGAGTTGATATTGGTTGAGAATTTCAGATTTGAAGATGGTTTCATTGTAATCTCTGCCAGAAAAATTGGGGGTATTGAAAGATGGATGTAGATGACGTCGTGGTTTTAACTCTGGCGGTCTGGGCTGTAGTCACATCTCTGATGGTGAAAACAGTTGATGTTTACGTGACGCTACTGCTCATAGGTCTTCTGGTTGTAGCTGAGGTGGCTGGCAGCTTTATAAGGCCAGAAGCAAAGCAGGGACTGAGGCCAGCGATATACTTTCTGCTCTTCATTTTTCTGATCATAGTTGCGAGGAAGGTTATGGAGGTGCTGAGCTGACTGCAGCCAGTTGCCACAAACTATTTATTTCCTCCATCGTCAACTAAATTGTGGTGTATTCTTATGGATTATGGTGTCGAGATTAAAAGAGTGGATAAGCAGGGAAGAATAATTCTGCCATCGGACTGGAGAAAAGAGGAGCTAAAAGACAGCGATGAGGTTTTTATAGTCAAGGAGAGGGGTGTTCTAAAAATAATACCGAAAAAGAAGCCCGATCTGACCAGGTACTTTGATAGTGTGGATTTAGGTGTGGATTTTATTGAGGAGTGGGGAGAATTCGAGAGGGAATTTTATGAAATTTCTTGATGCAAACGTATTCATCTATGCCTACTACAGGCCGAGAAAGGAGCTCAGCGAAAAGGCGCGATGGATGAAGGAGGAATCAAAAAAGATACTGAAAAGGATAAACGACGGAGAAGAGGTGGTAACGACAGTATTACATTTATCTGAGGTCAATAATTTCCTGAAAAGATCGATGGATATTGCTTCCTTGCAGAATCTCTTCTTAGAGCTTTACTCACTTGAAAATTTCAAAATAGCTGGTGTCAGTGCCGAAGATTATCTTGGAGCCATCGCCATGATGGCGGAAACAGGATTGGATGCAAACGACTGTTTGGCTCTCAAAGTTATGAAGGATCTGGAAATTACTGAGATCTATTCCTTCGACAGAGGATTCGAACGGTTCGTGACGAGGTTACCCTAGGCCCATAATCCGGAGAGACCCGTGAGACTTCAAAAAATAAGTAAATTTAAAAATTTTCAGTACGCCAGAGGAGCAGTAAAATAGCAAGAATACGGAGTCGGATAGCTTATACAGGTGATCGGAAGATGAAAAGCTGGAAAGATACATGGGATCTGCTTTCAATAGTCACTCTTTCAATTTTGCTAACCCTTATAATATACCTTTTCCCGGAAAGCGTGTGGAGGAAGGTTATAGGTCTTCCATTCATCCTGTTCTTTCCCGGCTATTCTCTGATAACCTTCCTTTTCCCGGAGAAGAGAAGTCTGGACGGAATCGAGAGGGTTGCTCTGTCTTTTGGGTTGAGCATCGCGGTAACGCCCCTTATAGGTTTGGCTTTGAATTACACTCCTTTCGGGATAAGATTGACCCCAATTCTGCTGAGCCTGGCATCATTCAACATCCTCTTTTCCCTGCTCGCGATGCACAGGAGGCTGAACACACGCGACCCATTCATTCCCAGCATCGAAGTGGACATCGGCTGGGAAGAAATGAGTAAGATTGACAGAATTCTGACGGTCGTTCTCGTGATGGCGATTATTGCCTCGACCGTGACCCTTATCTACGTCATCGTAACTCCAAAGCAGGGTGAAAGGTTTACCGAGTTTTACATACTCGGCCCCAGGGGCAAAGCTGCCGACTATCCGACGAAGCTTAGAGTTGGGCAGAACGCCACGATAATAATAGGCATCGCAAATCACGAGTACAGAACTGTCAACTACACCGTGGAAATCTGGCTGGTGAATGCGAGCTACGAGAACAACAGGACTGCGATACATCAAATGTACTTCTTCGACAGGTTTAACGTAACCCTTAACCACACAGACATAGACATCGAAGGAAACTGGACGCCTCAGTGGGAGATGCCATATACGTTTTCCATTGACAAACCTGGGAAATACAAGATGTGGTTCCTGCTTTTCAAGGACTACGTTCCACCGTTACCTTCAAAACCAGAAAAGATGAAGGATTACGCTGGAACTGAGGCAGAAAAGAGAATTTTGGATGCTGTGGAAGGAGAAATCCAGAGCCTCAATTTGAATATTGCTGTTAGAAGGATTTAGAATTGATCCGCCATGCCGTCTGGTGGTATTTCGCCACTCCAGTCGCATTTATCGCAGTAGCAGTCGTATATCGCGCTT
>CAZHKD010000062.1:0-9978 GCA_964533255.1 uncultured archaeon
GTGTTTTTTTTTTGTTCTTTTTTTTTTTTCTATTTATTATTTTTTGCTTTTAATAATATATTATTTATCAAATCATACGATATTTTTATTCCAGCAATTTTGGAATCGCCGTACTTTAGGCTATCCTAAAATAGCAGGATTTGGTGATTCACTTGTTCCAAATAATATGTGAATACCGAGGTTGCTGTGTGTTGAAGGGGGGGTGAATGCATGAATCGCACAACATCCTGGGTTTTAGGCAGACCTAACGTCTTTTTGTTACATAATTTTTGGAATTTCAACTTTTGAATATTTAAATATTTAAGTATTATTTAATTTATTATTGGTAACATTAAAATTATATCAAATAAATTTTCTAAATTAATTCATACATTGTAAACATTCATGTTTCAGAATATACAATATATTTTTCCTAATAATAATTCAAAAAGAATATGATTTATCTACATTTATTAAAAAGTTTATATTTAAGATCATATATCACATTACACCCGGAAAAGTGAGTGTTCAATCTGAGGCCTACAGAGTCCAAAGTACTTCATGATTCGTCTGCAGTTGTGAATGGGAGAGCAAGGCAAAATTCCTGGGGCTTCCACTCCAGCGAAACATGTTTGCCGATCTTGTAGGTGAGATGAGGCCTTTAATGCATCAAAAGGGTTAAGACAAAAAACGAGAATACCTGAAGCAATCAGAGCGGGGAGGCAAAAACTGCGGTGACAATTATACGGTGTGTGTCCTCATCGTAGACTATCCCTACACCACATTCCTCGTAGGCTCTGTTTAGGATGTTGAGCCGATGCCACTTGCTCTCCATCCACCCCGTCACTATTATTTTTGCGAGCTCTGCGGGCTCTCTGTTCTCCAGATATGTGGCCTCAAATATGTTTTCTCCTGCAAATGCGAATCGGTAACCCACCCTGTTAAGCCTGTCCTCCACACCCTCCCCTTCAGGAGAGTAATGGCTCAGGTAATTCCTGTCCGCCATGTCCTGGCTGTGCATTTTCCCTGCCTCAGCCAGTTCATCGTTCCATGCCAGTGGCGGAAGGCCGTTGTTTGCCCTCTCCACATTCAAATACTGCATGACGTACCGCTCCAGCATTTTGATGTTCTCTTCGCTGGCGTAAAGGCTCTCTCCTGGTTCAGAGAGGGGAGAAGTAGCAGTTGATGAGAAACTGGGGACTGCAATCTCTCCGCTTAGCGTCATAACCGGTTCGTAGCTGAATATGGAGGCTGCCAGTGCCACAATCAAAAATAGCATCCCGGGCTTGCTTATTCTTATCCTTATCATAATTATCACCAACGAAAAGTTAGAAACGACTATCTATTTAAATCTTTTGGATAATTCATTAAAAATTAAAATTAAATTCCCAGAAAATCTTAAATTAAATATTCTGTTAGCTCATCTATCTTTACCGTCTCCTGAATTTCGGTGTGGAGGTTCTTTACACCCACAGCACCTCTCTCAATTTCTTTTCTGCCCACTATAACAGCATAATCAGCACCAATATCGCTGGCATGTGAGAGCTGCTTTCTGATGCTCCTGCCCATGACATCTGAAACAACTCTTAGCCCCGCTGATCTCAGCTTTTCAGCAATTTCTAGGGACTCCTTTACAGTGTCTGGGAAGCTGATTATAACGACGAGTTTCTTCCGTTCGGCATCTATCTTGCATATCTCTGCCACCCTGTCAAATCCAATGGCGAAGCCAGTCGACGGGACGTCTTCCCCGCCAAAGAGGTGTGCAAGCCTGTACCTGCCACCACCGCATATCTGTTTCTGCGCGCCCAAACCCTCGGCGTAAATTTCGAAGACCATGCCGGTGTAGTAGTCGAGGCCTCTGGCTATCCCCAGATTTATGGTGTATTCAACACCAGCTATATCGAGAATATCGCATAGGTTCTGAAGGTACTCGAGGTTATCCTGGTCTGTAAGCCCCCCAGCTTCTGTCAGCACCTCCCTGCTGCCGTGGAGTGCAGAGACCTGGAAAACCCTTTCCTGAACATCCCTGGGGATCTTTGCCTCCTCCATGTATGTTACCAGCCCCTCACGATCCCCCTTGTCGATGAGCCTCATAATTTTAGAGGATTTTTCCTCCTCAACGTCTTTCAAAATGCTCCTGAGAATCCCGACATGGCCTATTTGCAGTTCAAACTGGATGTTGAGGTTTTTCAGCATCCGGTACGCTAACGCTATTACTTCAGCGTCTGCCTCAACCCTGTCAGAGCCTATTAGCTCGACGCCGAACTGCCAGAACTCCCTGTATCTTCCCTTTTGAGGCCGCTCATACCTGAAGCAGTTGCCGAAGTAGTAGAAGCGCAGGGGTCTCGGCATTACGCTGCACTCGTTGACAAACAGGCGCATGGCAGGAGCTGTCAGCTCGGGTCGAAGGGCAAGGTCTCTCCCGCTTTTATCCTTGAAGGCATAAATCTCCTCAACTATGCCTTCTCCAGACTTTATTGTGAATAGCTCCAGATGCTCAAAGGTTGGTGTAGCGATCTCCCGATAGCCATAGCTTTCAGCAATTTCTCTGAATATCGCTTCTATCGCCCTCCTCTTCTCCATCTCATCCGGAAGAAAATCTCTGGTTCCTCTTGGTCTTTCAATTCTATCTGTCAAGCTCTCCCCCTCCCTTAGAAATCTCCTTCAGACCCTCCTTCAATCCATCTTTCAGGCCACCTTCAGAAAGAACCAAGTACTCCTTAAGCATCCTGGGAAACTTGCTTGCCTCCACATACCTCAAACCCATCCGCTCACTCCACTTCCTGATGCCTGCGTCGCTGCTCACAACGCCCGCATCAAGCTCCTTAGCTAGAAGGAGAACATCCAAGTCAGGAGTGCTGTCGAGGATTCCCTGGCGAAGAGTGGCACGGTATTTGTCTCTGAATTTGCTCACAAGCTGTCCAATTTCCCTTTGCAGCTCTTCTCTGTCGTCAACTTTTGATGCCACTGCCGAGCTCTCCCAGATGAATTCTTCAGCCACCCTCCTGCCTCTGTTTATCTTCTGCCTCATGGTAAGGACGTATTCATAGAAGATGGCCGCTGGAAGTGCCACCTCATACCTGTTTGGCGTTTTCTTCACCAGCCAGGTATCGAGCTTCACAAAAACCTCATCTCCACAATCATGGCGGCGGAGGAAGCTCACGAGCTCTCCGTACACAGTTGGGTAAGGGATGTAACAGCTTATATCCAGCTTTAAACGGGCCTGAGCAATGAGGTCGAGAATAGCCATGGCTGAATCGCAGAGAGTTTCAAAACCCTCCTGAATTCTCATTCCCGTATCAGTTATGGCTGTTGTATCGAGAACGAATCTCTGTCTCATTCAGAAACACCACAGAGGGTGAAGAATAAAAAACTACCCCTGAATGTGGATTGCGACGTGATCCCTGTGGTAAGGCTCAAGACTGACTGCAGCGAGAACCCTGAACTTCCTCTGAAGTCTTTCCTCAACTCTTTTGAATACCTCATCCGGTTCGACAGTGGAGTCTATGCTCCTCGCTTTAACCATTATAAGCCCCTCTCCACCCTTTTTCAGGAAAAAACCTGCGTTTCTTTCGAAAATCTCCACCTGCTCAGGGTGAGCAACGTCCTGATATATCAGATCCACCTTGTCAACTATCCCGCTGTATTTCCATGGCTGCAGAGCGTTGGCGAGAATGGGCACTATGTTCTTTCTCTCCATCGCCAGCTCCAGGAACTTGGAAAATGGCCTTGCCGAGTACTCTACAGCAAAGATAATTCCTTTCTCAACGATGTCAGCAAGATGGCTGACTGTCGTACCGCTGGCAGCTCCTAGATACAATATTTTCCAGTCCTTTTTTATTTCAGGCACGTACCCTTTCATAATCAGCGCTGCCAGCTTGCTTCTCGACGCCACCCACTCCCTGAACTCCCCGTATTTCCTCTCCCCGTAGTGGGGAGCGTATCTGCTTCGGGTAGCAAGAATTTTTCTGCCGTTCCTGTCCAGGAGAACAACATTGTGGAGCAATTCTTTGGCCCTCATTTTCCCAATCCCGCCACATTATCTTCTCAGCTGCTCATATCTCCTTCTAACCGCTTCCGCGAGTTCTTCATTCAGCTCACCGCTGAAGTAATCGAGTCTTGCAGCAATCGCCAGCTTTGCTGCCATAAAACGGGCCATTTTTCCACGTTTGGATTTGGCCAGTGTTCTTACGAAAGGATGCTGAAAAATCACGCCGTGTTTTGGAAACCTGGCAGGTTTTCCTTTTTTCACCCTGCTCAGTGCCTTGTAAAGGCTCTTCTCTGCTCCGAGAAGCTGTATGGCACTTGAAGGCATTTCTGCAAGTCTTTTAAGGCTTCCAGCCTTCTCCAGCAACCTGGCGGTAATCACTGCTCCGGCAATTTCGGTAAGATTTGGAGCTATTTTACTGACTATCGCTTCTATTTCCTTCTCTACCTCCCTTCTGAGCCTTTTAAGCCCGGCTATTCTGTCCCTGAAGCTTTCCGTCACATCACTGACTTTAACCTCTTCCAGATCTCTGAGCTTCTCTTCCAGCAGATTTACAGCCTCATTCAGCTCGTCCAGAGACTTGAGAAGGAGGATGGCATATCTGTCTTCTCTTTTGAGCTCCTGCTCCACTTTCTCTCTGGCCACATCTATTGCCACTTTCCTCAAAGTGGAAAAATACGCATCGATAGACCCGAAGTGCCTGATTCCGACATCCGATGGTGAGAACGGCAGGGGCTCAGCATTTTCACAGCTCTGGAAGGACTTTTTGAGATCATCGCTTGGAGTTACTTCGATCTCTTTACCACTTTTCACTCTGCCGAACCAGAGCCTATATTCGCTCAATATCTGCCCCCCTGTTTCTCGCCTCTGTCTCGAAAACAACGAAGTCCATATCAGTCTCTTCGAGTATGGACTCCAGATCTTTCTTCTTACCCGAATCAGAGATGCAGTAGATTGTGGGGCCCGTTGAGCTCATACCCACTGCAGGAAAAACTTCCCTCGCTTCCCTCATAACATTCCAGATTTTTTCGCCGTACTGGTTCACCTCAACCTTCTTGAAGCCGAGATGCTGGATTCTCCAGAGAGCGTCCCCAAATGTCTGGATGTCCTCCTCCACCACCGAAGGAAGCATCTTCATCAGGATGATGTGGGCAAGCTCCCTGACCTCATCCAGAGGAACCGGGCAGTTCTCCTGAAACAGGTTGACCTCCTTATGGCCGTAGAACCCCTTACAGCCGGGAACCGCCAGAAAAATCTTCCAGTCAGGAAACTCGAGCCGGGATATGAGCGGAGGTGGTGCCGCTCTGCTGGCCGAAGATGGCAGGAAGTCCCTCTTCTCTTCTCTTGAGTGACCACCGTCCACCACGAAGCCTCCAACCTTGAAAGCAGCTACACCAATCCCGGATGTCCCGCCTCTGCCAACGATGTACGCGAGCTCTTCAACGCTTTTGTCCAGCCCGTACATCTCAGCGTAGGCTTTGGCAACGGCGAGTGAGATCTGGGTACCGCTTCCAAGACCAACGTGGGGCTCGTATTCATGCAGAACTCTGAGTTTTATCCCTCCAGAGTTGAAAACAGAGGAAACTTTCTCGGCAACATCCCTGTACCTCTCATTTACTGAGCCTTCCACCACCACGCCTTCGTCAATTTCTTCTGCAACTATCTCAATGTGCGGTTCGTCAAGGGCTAAACCCACTCCACCATCAACTCTGCCGAGAGCACCATTGAGGTCTATTAGAGTGATGTGAATTCGGGAAGGTGTCCTAATCTTCACCTTCATCCCTTTCATCCTTAATCCTCAGCTGAATTCTCTTTAAATAATTCTCTATTCTCGTGTCCACCACATACGCCGTGGGTGCTATGGCTGGCAGATGGTAGCCGGTAAAGATTCTCATGATCTCTCCAGCCTGAATTGAGCACGTGAGGGCGTAGCTGATGGGGTCGAGCTTGATTCTGGGATACTCTACTTCAAAGAAGGATACGCCATCTGGAAGGAAGGTGGTAATGATGTCCGGTATGAAGGGTACGCCGAGCTCTTCAGCAATCCTTGCTGCCACCTTCATGTGCTTGTGAGCAACCACAACATCTATCCCCTTTAACTGCCTCTTAAGCTCTCTGTAATCCCATGGATACGGGTAGCTGATGACGCACGAATCGCTGCTCATGGGGTGAACTACGTCATAGTCATTGGCTTCAAGAGGGTGAATTGTGGCATCCAGTCTTGCATCATTCGGAGTTACATAATCACCGATATATCTTATGCAGCCAACGCCACCTCTCCAGAGAAGTTCCATCAGCATTCTGCTCCCTATTACAGCGACACTGAATTTCCTGAGGTATTCTATCTTATCCTCATCCGCCATTCCATGCCAGAAGATTAACTTCATGCTCATCTGCCCATCACCTTCATGACGTCATGTTTGGTAATAATCCCCACTATTTTACCGTTTTCCACAACAAGGACTGCTGGGTTTGAGAGCAGGATTCTTGAAATGGTTTCCAGCTTCTCATCTGCCTCCACAGTCGGAAGCGGGTCCTCCATAACCTCCCTAACCCTTAGGCTCTCGACCCCTTCCAGACCTCTGGAAAGTATAATCCGGACAACAGAGCTTTCAGTTATGCTCCCGAGAACCCTGCCGGAATCCATGACGGGTATCTGGGATATGTTATCCCTCCTCATAACGTCTATGGCATCTCTGAGGCTTGCGTCTGGAGGAACAGATATCACCGGGGAAGTCATTATTGAACGGGCTGTAACGTGCTTACCTTCAAGCTCTTCCAGCACTTCAAAAATTTTCTTGACCAGGGATAGCTTTGGATCGATGTCTCCGCTCTCTATCCTCGCTATTAACGGCTGACTGACTCCAACGAGTTCTGCCAGTCTCTTCTGAGTAATCCCCAATTTTTTACGCCGCCGCTTTATCTCATCCACTTCGAATATCATTTGCCACGCTTTTAACTGCCGGGTATTTAATATTACCGTTATGCATAACTTTCAGGAATGTTCCAGAGTTCTCAGGCTCGAGCTTGTGAAAGTTGGGTCTGTCCGCAGCGGGCTGAGACTTCTGCGCTAAGCACTTCACACACGAGCGACCGAAATACTTTTATCGTTATGCATACTGATACATATCGGTGAGCTCATGAAGCGGGTACTGGTAGCAGTGGTTTTGGTGGTAGCCGTAATAGGTGTCGCTTGGGTTCTGCAGCTCCAGCAGCAGAGCGAGACGAGAGTTCTCACAATTTCAACCACAACCAGCCTGTACGATACGGGTTTGCTTGAGGAAGCCATTGCTCCGGCATTCAAGAAGAAATACGGAATAGAGCTGCACTTCATTCCAAAAGGCACGGGAGCAGCAATACAGGATGCTAAGAATGGAGCGAGCGATGCGATAATGGTGCACGCCAGAAGCAAGGAGATTAAGTTCATGGAGGAAGGTTACGGAGTGAACAGGAAGGTCTTCGCCTACAACTTCTTCGTGATAGTCGGTCCTTCAGACGATCCTGCCGGAATTAAGGGTCTTTCGCCGGTGGAAGCCCTCAAGAAGATTGCCGAAGCTGGTAGAGCAGGCAAAGCTATCTGGGTGTCCAGAGACGATGGTTCGGGAACGAACACGAAGGAGAAGGCGCTGTGGAGAATGGCGGGTTTCGACTACGACGAAATTAAGGAGGAGAGCTGGTTCAGGAGGACTGGGACCGGGATGGGGGCCACGCTGAACTACGCAAACAACGTGGGAGGCTACACGCTTTCTGATACGGGAACGTACCTGAAGTTCAGAAAGGACGGGCTGATAAGTCTTGAGGCGCTGGTTGACAAGGGTGAGGAGCTGATAAACATCTACGCCATAATAATCGTCAACCCTGAAAAGTTCAAGAAGGACTTTGAAGGAGCAGAACTGCTGGCCAAGTGGCTGACCAGCGAGGAAGGTCAGAAGATAATTGGCGAGTTTGGAGTTGAGCAGTACGGCAAACCCCTGTTCTACCCAATCGTGAGCGTGCTGGAAACCAGACAAAAGCCGGTGTTTGACTGGATTCTCCGCTACGGCTTCATCAAAGACGGAGACAAGCTGACCGAGAGTCCGCAGAAGTACAGGTACAAGTCATCGCTGACCTTCTTCGAGTTTGAGCAGAGTGACCTGAGTACCTGACAGGGTGCTGAGAGAACGTCAAAAATAAAAACTCGAAATAAAGTCTAGCACAGAACTATGACCTGGGAATACATCATCAGAGGAATCGAAGGCGCCCTTGGAATGATCGCGTCCTTTGATGCAGAGGTGGCAGACATAGCGCTCAGAAGCATTAAGGTTTCCGGCATCGCAGCACTGATGGCTGCCATCGTCGGCATACCGATAGGAGTTCTGCTGGGGATCTCAACGTTCAGAGGGAAAAACCTGCTGAGGTCTTTTTTCAACGGAATGCTTGGAATTCCCACCGTTGTCATGGGCTTAATCCTCTACCTATTTTTAGCCCCGGCTGGCCCTCTCGGGTCTCTGAAGCTCCTCTACACCGAGATGGGGATCAGCTTTGGACAGATGCTCCTGGTTCTGCCGATAGTCGTGAGCTTTACGGCGAGCTCCATAGAGGGTGTCGAGAGAGAGGTCAGAGAGCTCGCCCTTACGCTTGGAGCCAGCAGGGTGGAGGCGACGCTGAAAGTCATAGGTGAGGCCTCAGCAGGCGTCCTGCTTTCGGTCATAGCAGCCTTCAACAGAGCCATTGCAGAGCTGGGCATTGCACTGATGGTTGGTGGAAACATATTCGTGAGGGAGGGGGCTCTGAACACCAGAGTTCTGACCACATCCATCCAGATGTATGTGGCGAGAGGAGACATAGACATAGCCATTGCCCTCGGGATAATTCTGCTGGCGATAGTCTTCACAATCACAGCCCTGTCAAACTTCCTCCAGAGCAGGTGGGCGTTGGAGTGACGGACGTTGCAGCTATAGCTAGCGAGGAGGTCGAAATGATCAGACTGGTGAACGTTACGAAAAGGTATGGCGATACTGAGGCGTTGAAGAACGTCAGTCTGGAGATACGCAGAGGAGACATCTTTGCCGTTATAGGCAGCAGCGGGGCAGGCAAGACGACGTTGCTCAGAATAATATCCATGCTGGAAACCGAGTATTCAGGGGAATACTACTTCAACGATGTTGACGTGAGGAAGAACCGGGATGAGCTCAGAAGGAACATCACCATGGTGTTCCAGAAGCCCGTGATGTTCAATGCTTCAGTTTTCGATAACGTGGCTTACGGGCTGAAGATCAGGGGGCTGAGCAGCGGAGAGGTGAAGAGCAGAGTGGACGAAGTCCTCAAGCTCGTTGGCCTCTACGAGATGAGACAGAAGAACGCAAAAAAGCTCAGCGGTGGGGAGCAGCAGAGGGTTGCCCTGGCAAGAGCCCTTGTCCTTGAAACGGATGTCCTCGTTCTGGACGAGCCGACGGCAAACCTCGATGCAGTAAACGTTCAGACGATCGAGGGAGTTATTCGAGAGATCACAAAGAATGGCGTTACTGTCGTTATGGCAACCCACAACCTTTTTCAGGCTAAACGACTTGCGAACACGGTCGCATACCTGAATTCAGGTGAGCTGGTAGAAGCTGGAAGCGTGAAGCAAATTTTTGGCAATCCCAGGAACGAGATGACGAAAAAGTTCATAATGGGCGAAACATACTATTAGTAGCTCCATGAAGTTCGCGTGGCGGATCTGGCTCGAAAAGGACGGTGAGCACTTACTCGGAAAGGGCGGTGCTGAGATACTTTCAGCCATCAAGGAATACGGCTCAATCTCCAAAGCTGCCGAAAACCTTGGCATGTCCTACCGTTACGTCTGGAATTACCTGAAGAGGATGGAGGAAGTTCTCGGGGAGAGGGTCGTTGACGCCAGGAGGGGTGGAGCAGGAGGAGGCAGAGCTGAGCTGACGGAGTTTGGCGAAAGGGTTCTCAGGCAGTACAGGCTGATTGAGAGGTACATTGAAGATGTTGGCAGGGATTATGACAGCTTCTGGGAGGCGATAGGG
>CAZHKD010000063.1:0-9934 GCA_964533255.1 uncultured archaeon
GTTTTTTGTATAACTTCTATCTGCAGGGGTGTCATTATATGGTTGAGGAGCTTACCGATAGAGAGGAAAGGGTGGTTGATCTTCTCGCTGAAACCGGGCTTAACAGGAATATTGCGAAGGTAGTGGTTTTTCTCGCTAAAGCAGGTGAGGCCATTTCAAGGGATATTGAAAGAGCAGCCAACCTCAGACAGCCAGAGGTCAGTCTGGCAATGAAAGAGCTGAAGGAATGGGGGTGGGTTAAAGAGAGGGAGCTCAAGAAGAAGGGGAAGGGCAGACCTCTCAAGAGCTACAAACTCACTCTGGATTTGAAGGAGATAGTTGCGGAGCTCGTAGCCAAGAAGAGGGATGAGATAAAGAGGGTAGAAAAGGACCTTGTTGAGCTGGAAGAGCTCGTCGGTCTGAAATAAAGTCAAGTAAGCATGCAATTCGACACAAAAATAGGAAGAAATTATGCAAGACTTCATATCGAGACTGTAACCGTATTATGTCACGGCTTGCCTTTTGAAAGGGGAAGCGTTGTTGAAAAAAGTTATAACGATCTGGCACTATTTTTTGCTTTAAACGGAATAAACTCTTTAATATTCGATTTTTCGGGAACGGGATTTAGTGATGGCGAATTTTCCATAAAGAACTGGGTAGGAGACCTCAAGAATATATGCAGAGAATTTACAAGTGTGAACCTCGTGGGCTTCAGCATGGGCGGTGTTGTGGCTGCGAACGTTGCGGCAGAGGCGGCTAACGTTAAGTCCTTGGTGATTGTATCCTCCCCTTGCTGTGCTGAAGCCATAAGAAACACCAAAAATATATATGAGAATGCAAAAAGCAAGGGGATTCTGAGAGGTCTAAGTGATTTTGAAAGCTTTGACAGAATGCTCAGGCAGGAAATGAAAGAATTTGAACCCATCAGGCGAATTTCGGAAGTTAAGTGTCCTGTTCTGATAGTTCACGGCACGTCAGATGATGTGGTACCCTTTGAGGACGGAGTAAGGCTTTTTGAGAAGTCCAATGAGCCGAAGACGTTTCTCGAAGTTAGAAACGGAAGCCACTTTCTCAGGCAGGAAAGGATTGTTGTTGAAAAAATAATCGAGTGGCTGAAAAAGGAGAAAAAAGGAACTTCAAAGGAAGTTATCAGCCTGTGATGGCTGAAAGTATTTTCTCCACCTCAGAGAACACCTCATCAATGTTTTTGGTACCGTCAATGTTGTGCAGAATTCCTTTCCGGGCATAGTAGTTGATCAGCGGTTCAGTCTGCTCTCTGTAAACCCTGAGCCTGGCTTTTACCGTCTCCTCCCTGTCGTCGTCTCTCTGGTAGAGCTCCCCACCGCATTTGTCACACTGCATATCTTCCTTCGGTGGGCTGTAGATGAGGTTGTAAACAGCCCCGCAGTTCCTGCAGGTTCTTCGGTAGACGATCCTCTTAATTATCTCCTCTTCAGGAACATCGACGTTTATGACGGCATCTATTTTCTTCCCCAGATCTTCAAGCATCGCATCCAGAGCCTCTGCCTGTTTCAGAGTCCTTGGGAAGCCGTCCAGAATGAACCCTTTTTTGCAATCAGGCTGGCTGAGCCTCTCCTTAACTATCCCAATAACCACTTCATCCGGCACGAGTTCACCCTTATCCATGTACTCCTTCGCCTTCCTTCCAAGCTCAGTACCTTTAGCAACAGCCTCCCTGAGCATGTCTCCAGTGGAAATCTGAGGAATTCCGTACTTTTCAACGATTTTCTTGGCCTGCGTCCCTTTTCCGGCTCCCGGAGCACCGAGAAGAATCAGGTTCATGCTGAGCATGGGAAGTGAACGGTCTTAAACTTTTTCATTTTCCATGAGTCCTTTTATCACCAGCTCCCTGTAGCATTTTCTGAGCACTTTCCTTATTGCCCCCCTCTTTCTCAGCCCACCCAGTCTTTTCGCTGCCTTGATGATGCTGCCAGTTTCCAGAAATAGCTGGAGAATTTGTCTGTCTCTCTCTTCGAGCTGAAGGTTTTTGAGGGCAAGCTCTGCAATCTCTCTCAGGTCTGCCTGGCCGTAATAGAAGTTATGGGGATTTTTTCCGTGGCTGAAGGGCTTCATGGAAAAGCGAATAACAAAAACCCTGTCTACATCTCCGTAAAGACTCCTGATTTCTCCAAGCATCTCTTCGAGAGATGCAAAGCCATCGGCCTTCGCGTCCTCATCTGTCAGCTCGTCCACACTCTTCACTTCCACTCCCTCGATTACGCCTTCTCCCAGTATCTCGCCACCGCAGTGAATCAAAACTCTGTCTCCCTCTTCAAGTGAGGTGTGAAGTCGTACTGTAGCTTTCTTCTCTCCTTTTATCAGCTGTCTTCGGAATTTCTCCTTAAATTCAAGGTGTTTCAGCTTTGAGGTTCTCCTTTCTTTGTCCTCCAAGCCTTACACCTCTCCGTGCTTCAACCTTTAACCTTGTACCTCACCTCTACACCTCTTCAGCCAGGTAAATGCCATCCTTATCCCGGACTATCCTGAACCTGATGCCCTCTCCAATGCTTTTGTCCGTCAAAACCGTTACAGTTCTTCCCTTAATGGCGGCAATCATCTCGCCCCTCATCCTGCCCTCTGCCAGAATCCTGCTGCGGTAAATCTCGCCCTTTTTAATGGGGCTCGGATAGCGCGCTCTCTTCTCCATCCCAAAGTCCTTTGGGTTGAGGACGAGCTTTACACCGTACTCTTCTTCCCATTTTCTGAGAGTCGCATAAAAATCCCGAAAGGACATCACCCTCTTTAGCTTCCTTCCAGTCTTGTAGGGGATGTATTTCTGAATGCCAAGGGGTGGGTACCTCTTACCAGCGCCAATGTCCAGGGCGAACTGGATTACCTTCTCCACATCCTCGTCATTGAAACCCGGAACCCATACCGGAGCAATCAGGAGGTCCATCCTGCTCTCGGCAATCAGCCTGGCGTTTTCCAGAACCTTGTCCAGGGGATATTTTACCCCATAAAGCTTCTCGGCCTTCCCGGCATCAAGGGTACTCAGTGAGAGGTTTATTCTCGTAACGTGCTTCTCTAGCATCTCAATTTTCTCTTCATTCAGCACAACACCATTTGTCTGGATTGAGACAACATCTACCTCCTTTATTTCAGAGATGGCAGAAAGCAGCTCCTCCATGTAGGGGTAAATCAGGGGCTCCCCCTGCCCATCAATGTGTGCCTCAACGCCCCTGCCTTTGAATGATGCAAGCTCGGTAAGCTTTTCCACAAGATACTCCGGTTCTACCACGTAATCCGTGATTCTCGTCCTGGATTTTCTGCCCTCATCAACACTGCAGAAAATGCAGTTGAGATTGCAGCCGGTAACCGGCCTGACCTGAATCAGGTTCGTTCCCCTGTCAATCAGCCCGAAGGCCGCATGGCCGAGAAGAGGGATACCACTTTCTTTCGTTACGAAAACAAGATTCCTCTTGGTGACGTGGCTCAGAACCTTTCTAGGTTCGGCTAGGGAGATGATGTATTCCTTGGGATGCCTTCTGATGAGCTTTTCATAATGGCTTTTGGGGATTCTGACCTCCACAAAATTCCTTATGAGGAAAACTTTCTCTCCAGAAGTCTCGTACTCCTTCAGCATAGGCTTTTCAGTATTCTTTAAGGCTGTTAAGTGCCTCAATTCCGCTGTCCGTTATTTTCAGCACTCCTTCATCCTCCTCGACAAAGCCATCCGCTTTGAGCTCCGCAACAACTCCCTTTAGCATCACGGCAGGAATTCTGGTTAGCTTTGAGAGCTTCTCCATGCTAACCTCATTGGCCTTGAGGGTTTCCAGCACCTTAATTTTTGTGGGGTGTGAGATTCCTTTCATGTGGTTGTTTTTGTTTTTAAGGTAATAAAGCTTTAAGGGTGTTCAGTATTGGGTTTGACTTTGTGGGCTACATGAACCTGCATTGAGAACCAAAAAAGGCGGGACTGCAAGTCTTCGATAGTGTAGAAGGAGGTAGCAACATTTGAAGCTCTGGGGACGGGTGGGTGGGATAAAAATTGGGAAATTGTAATGACGGCAGGGTCATACATACTCAATCAGTAAAATGAGAAAAACAAGCCGCCGGCGGGATTCGAACCCGCGACCTGGTGATTACGAGTCACCCGCTCCGACCAGCTGAGCTACGGCGGCCTGGGCTTGGTGGGTTTTGATGGCTTATGGTTTGATAGGCTGACAAAGCCGATAAGAGCTGATAGGGGGTGAAATATATATTTTATTCTCTGACAAGACGGTATATAAACTCAGCTATCTCCTCGACATCATCCCGCCTGAAAGCCGGATAGCCATCCACAGGCTCGTCACACACAACTGCCAGAATCCTGCCGTGTTTGAAGTGCTCCACCTTCTCTGCTTTATCCACCACAACTATCCTGTCCTTTCCAGCTTTGCTGAAGCCCTCCGTCAGAACGAGGTCGTAATCACCTTTAAGATACCTCTCGTAAATCCAGTCTAAATCGTCGTTCTCAGTACGTCTAATGAACGCCATTTTAACAGGCGAGGAGATGAGTATGTCTGCCCCGCTGTTGTAGATCTTCCAAGAGTCCTTTCCCTCTCTGTCTATCTCGAAATCTCCATGGGCGTGGTGCTTAACCACTGCCACCTTCAAGCCCTTCTCTCTCAGTATCGGGACGACCCTTGTTATCAGCGTCGTTTTCCCGCTGTCCGAGGTGCCCACAATGCTGAGAATCATGCAAACCTCACCGTCTCCAGGTTCATGGGGGCCCTCGTTTCTATGCGGTAGGTCTTGTATATCCCGCTGGCAAGCTCAATGCACTTGTTCTCGTCGCCATGGATGGTTATAACCTTATCCGGCTTTGAGGTGAGAGACCTGACGTAGTTCATGAGCTGTCTTCTGTCGGAGTGGCCTGAAAATCCGTCAACAGTCTCCACATGCATGTTGACAGTTATAACCTCCCTCTTCCCGTTTACCGGGAACGGCACCTCTTTCCAGCCCTTCTGAATCCTCCTGCCCAGCGTTCCCTCAGCCTGATAGCCAACGAAAACGATTGTATTCTTCTCATCAGGGGCGAGAGTCCTGAAGTACTCCATAACCGGCCCGCCGTTGAGCATGCCCGATGTTGCCAGAATTATTGACGGGCTGGTGTCCTCAATCACCTCACTCCTCTTCGATGGCGAGTCGACCCGAACGAAGCTGTCGCTTATGAAGGGGTTGATTCCATGGTGGAAAATGAGGTCTCTGAGGCTTGCGTTCAGATACTCCGGATAGGCAGTGTGGATAGCTGTCGCCTCGTAAATCATGCCATCAAGATAAACTGGAACTTCAGGCAGCTTTTCACTCCTTATGGCTTCTTCCAGCACGATCATGACTTCCTGACTCCTTCCGACTGCGAAGGTGGGAATCAGGACCTTGCCTCCCCTGTTTATTGTGTCGGTTATAATCTGTATGAGCTTCTCCTCTGCCTCCTTCCTTGAAGGCTGGAAGTCTTCGCTCCCGCCATATGTGGCTTCCATTATCAGCGCCTCGAGTCTGGGAAATCTCGTTTCGGCCCTGTCAAAGAGCCGGGTCTTCTCAAACTTGAAGTCACCGGTGAAGGCTATGTTGTAAAGCCCCTCTCCAATGTGAAAGTGGGCTATTGCAGAGCCGAGAATGTGACCGGCATTGTAGAATGTGAGCCTTATGTCGGGAGCTATGTCTGTCACAACACCATAGTCGAGAGTTATCGTATGCTTGAGAGCTTCGCGAATCGTGGCTGACTCATAGGGCACGCTGCCTTCCCTTCCGGCAACCTCAATGAAGTCGAGCTGGAGCAGAACCATCAGGTCTCTTGTGGGGGGTGTCAGGTAAATGGGGCCTTTGTAGCCGTATTTGTAGAGAAGCGGAACCAGACCGCAGTGGTCGAGGTGTGCGTGGGTAATAACGACGGCATCGATTGAGTCCAGAGGCTGGACTTCCGGGATATAGAGGTAAGGCGGCTGGCTCATGTTGCTCACATTTACACCGCAATCAATGAGTATCCTGCTTTCAGGAGTTTGTAGGAGGTAACAGCTTCTTCCCACCTCCCTCGACCCACCAAGGAAGGTTACCCTGACCCACTTGTCCTCATGAATTATGCCTCGATGAATTCTGATGCCTATCCTCTTCATTATGTCCTTTCGCTCATCTCTTGAAGCAAGCAGAAACTGCCTGATGTTCTCTATGGTCTTGGAGCGGATAGACGGTGTCCTGACCACTCTGGGACTCCAGCCGACAGCTTTCATTATCTCTCTAAGCGTCACACCCTGTTTTCCAATGACTATCCCCGGCTTCTCTGCTTCGATTATAACCTCTCCGTTCTCCTCGTCGAAGAAGAAGTTTGTAATCTGCGCGTCTTCGGGTACGATCTTCTTTATAATCTCCATGGCTTCCTGCGGGGGTTTCAAACTCTTGGGGTCTGGACGTATTATGATTCTCTTTCTGAGGTCCTTGGCAAGTTTCTTCACCACGTCGCCACTCTCTGCTAGCTCCTGTGGATTTTGCACGTAGATGATGAGCATCGGCCCCTCAAACTCGATGTTCTTGATCTTGATGTTCTTGGGCACCGCCTGCTCTATCTTTTCCCTTAGCTCCCTGAGTAGTTTATCAATTGACATTATATCTACCTTTGTATTTGTCTTTTTCCTAAATTAAATGAAATCGGGATTCTACTTTCCGGAGAATTGGGATATGATTTCTTCGATCTCTTCGGGGGTGAGCTGAACATACTCTTCTTCAGTTATCTTAACCACATCTATTCCATCGCCCGATGCAGAGTCTCTCCGCATGGCAGAATGCACAGCTCTGACAGCCAGATTGACACCGTCATCGGTAGTTAAATCTGGAGAGTACCTGTCCTCTAGCACTCCGTAAGCTATTGGCGAGCCGCTGCCAGTGGCGACGACGTCGTGCTCCTCTATCGCTCCCCCAATGAGGTCGAGGGAATAAACACTGGGTCCTCTGCTGTCAACTCCTCCAATGAGCAGCTGGACAAAGTAAGGGAAGTACCTGACCGAGTTGAGGAGGTTCGACACCATGGTGGCTATCGCCTTTATTGTTGGCCTCTCCTCCTTTCTTATCTCATACAGATTTGCCTCTACTGCTATCAACCTTGCCAAGAACTGAGCATCCCCAACGCTCCCGGCTGTCGTCATGGCTACCCTGTCGGCTATCTGGTAAATCTTCTTGGCCCTTCTGCTGGCTATAAAGCTGCCCATTGTGGCTCTCTTTTCCGTAGCCAGCACTACTCCGTCCTTACAGATCAAACCCACCGTTGTGGTTCCTTTATATATCTTCTCCTGCATCATGCCTCTTCACTTCTCATTATTTTTAGAAAAGCCAAAGTAAGGCTGATTGAGGATAAGAGGAAGGTATTTTTAAACTTTTCGATGCTACGATGCCGCAACACCTGTGTGGGATTCACGGCAAAACATCAACCAAAATCTTTTTATATTGTCACTCTGTGACACACTTGCAAGGTGATGACATGGGTGTAGTTGGAAAAAGGATACGAATTGAAAGGATTGTAAACAGAGAAAGCGGGAACACAGTAATTGTCCCCATGGATCACGGCCTCAGCATGGGGCCAATCGAAGGAATAGTTGATCTGCCAAAGACTATCAACGCAGTTGCAGAAGGTGGAGCAAATGCGGTTGTTGTGCATAAAGGGATTGTGCCTTTCGGTCACAGGGGATATGGTAAGGATGTTGGACTCATAGTCCATCTGAGTGGCTCAACATCACTTGCCCCCGACCCCAACGAGAAGGTGCTGGTGTGCGATGTTGAAGAAGCCATAAAGCTCGGAGCTGATGCAGTCAGCATCCACATAAATATCGGGAGCGATACCGAGGCGAGGCAGCTGGAAAAGCTCGGTAAGGTGAGCAGGGTCTGCATGGAGTGGGGAATGCCGCTCCTTGCAATGATGTATCCCAGGGGTAACGGGATAAACCAGTTCGATGAGAAGGCTGTAGCTTTAGCAGCAAGAGTTGGAGCTGAGCTGGGAGCAGACATAGTCAAAACGAATTTCACAGGCAGCGTCGAGAGCTTCAAGAGGGTGACGGAAGGCTGTCCAATTCCAGTCGTCATCGCCGGCGGACCGAAGATGAAGGGCGAGATGGAGATACTTAAAACGGTGGAGATGGCCATGGAAGCTGGGGCGAGAGGTGTTGCAATAGGGAGGAACATCTTTCAGGCTCCGGATCCCGTCAAAATGACGAAGGCAATTTCTATGATAGTTCACGATAATGCTACAGCTGAGCAGGCTTTTGAATTTCTTCGGAGCTGACGTCTGGGACACCCGAGGCTAAAATTTTTATCCATCCTCTTCTTCCTCATTAAGGTGATTTAATGAGAGTACCTCTGTACATCGAATTCAGTGGAAAGAAGATTCTCATAATCGGTGGTGGGGGAGTAGGGACTGTCAGAGCCAAAAAGTTCCATGAGGCTGGAGCTGAAATCAGAGTCCTGAGCCTTGAGTTCTCCGAGGAGCTTGTTAAGCTGTCTGAAGAGGGGAATGTAGAATTGATTAAAGGTGATGCATTCAACAAGAGCCTCCTTGAGAGCCTCATAGCATGGTGCGACCTTGTAACGGTAGCAATAGGGGATTTGAAGATAAACGATACGGTGATCAGGCTCGCAAGGAAGTATAAAGCCCTCGTTAACCTGGCAAATGATGCTGAGAGGACAGAGGTTGTTGTACCCTTTGAAGGAGAGGTGAACGGGATAAGGTTTGCCGTAACTACGGAGGGAAAGAGCGGTGTCGTTGCGAGACGTGTGAGGGACCTCTTTATGAAAGCCCTGAAGGAAGACAGCGAGTCATTGTATCTGCTTGAGGCCATGCATTATCTCAAAAAGTACATGAAAAGTAAGAAAATCCCCGTTCAGCTCAGAATGAAGCTTTATTTTGTTATTAGCGCGGATGAGGAATTCAGGAATCTGGTAAATGAGGGTAAGGTGAACGAGGCTCGAGAATTAGCGGAGAGGCTCGTAGAGGAATACGTGAGTGGAGTAAGGGAGATAGATGAGAGCTTGGTCAAAATCCAGTTTTGAGGTGATGTGATGGGTTGTGTGGTGGAAGGCGGGATAGACAGGGAGCTCTTGATGGAGCTCCAGTACTCTTTCCCCCTCACTGAAGACCCTTTTGTGGAGGTTGCCGAGAAGCTGGGGAGGAGGGTTCAGGAGGTCATCTCCAGCACGACGGAGATGTTGAATCAAGGGGTCATCCTCAGGATTGGTGCGCACCTGAACTACAGGGCATTCAGGGAGACCAGCAGAGCAGCTCTTGTGGGTGCTGCCGTAGAACAAGACCGCATCGAGGCGGTGGCAAGGGAAATCAACGGTTTGAGAGTTAAACACAACTTCTGGAGGAATCATCCCCGCTACACGATCTGGTACACCATCAAAGCCCCGGACGATGATGCTCTGATTTCAAAGGTTGGTGAGTTGATGCGAAGCTGTGAGGTTGACGATTACGTCGTTTTACCCAGCAGGAGGGTTTACAAGATGGACGTCAAATACCACCTCTACAAAGGTGTGTCCTGGAGCGAGAAAGGGATGGAGCCGGAAACCATTCCTAAAGTAGATGACCTGGGTGTGAATGTAGAGTTACTGAGAAAGCTGGAGAGCAAATTCCCTGTTTCCGAAAAACCGTTCTCATCCCTTGCCAGGGATTTTGGAATGGCTGAATCTGAAATTGTTGAATTGGTGGAAGAGATGATTCGGAAAGGAGTGGTCAGAGGGTTTAATGCTGTGCTCAGCGGTGAAAAGGCCGGCTTTAAAGAGAACGGGATGGTAGTTGTCAGAACTGCCGAGCCAGAAAAGCTGGCCTTCAAACTGTTGAGGGAAGTCCCGGAGATAACGCACCTGGTTGAGAGGCAGGTTCCCGAAAACTGGAATTATCCCCTGTACTTCATGGTACATGCCACGTCAAGAGAGCCAATTGAGCAGATACGGAAAAGGGTAGAAAGCATGA
>CAZHKD010000064.1:0-1936 GCA_964533255.1 uncultured archaeon
TCCCTTGAGTGCACCACTATGCCCTCTTCGGTAATCTCGAAGGGGTGTATCTTCTTGCTGTGGTTGCTGCCCCTCATCTTGAAGATTTCCAGGCTCCTGACCCTTACGTTCTCACTTCGTGTAAAGTAAAGGACTATCGTACCTTCAGTAACGAAATTCTCCACGCCGAACCTGCTGATCTTGTCTCCGCTCAAATCCTGGATTTCACAGGTAAGCAGAGACGTCAGGCCCAGAATCTCCATTGTGGTGGCTATTTTGAGCAGCTCAACTCTGAACTTCGCTGGATCCTGTATTGCAAAGCCGATCGCCGTTGTGGAGTCTAGAACCGCTCTTCTGGCACCAATCTCGTCCTGTATTGTTATTACCTGATCTAAGAGAGAGCGGGTGTCGAAGGGGCGTACATCAATGTAGCGTTCATCTGACGGCAGGCCAATTTTAGTGGATGTGGCATCAACGATTGCCAGCATGTTCTCGTCTTCAAACTTCTCAAGATCCCAGCCAAAAACAGAGAAGTGCTCCCTGAGGTGCTGGGGCCTCTCCTCTGTGGCAATGAATATGCCAGGCTCGTTGAACATCTTTATTCCGTTTACAATGAACTGCATGGCAAAAATTGTCTTGCCAGATCCAGAAGTTCCCGAGACAAGGTAGCTCCTGTCCCTTATCAAACCACCCTCGCAGAGCTCATCAAAGCCTGGAATACCAGTGGGCACCCTTTCAAGCATTTTTCCACCTCATTATCATATCCCAATTGTAAAGCTCATTATCATCAATCTTGCTTTGATTCAGAAACCCCAAAGTTTAAATTATTTACGATTGCTTTGCCGAACATGGCAAAGATAACCGTTAGCATAATAAAGGCTGACGTGGGTGGGCTGCCGGGACATGTTCTGGTTCCAGAAGAGCTGATAAAGGTTGCAGAGGACTATCTGGCAGAGAAAAAGGAGAGCGGAGAAATAATCGATTTCAGAGTCTTTAATGCAGGAGACGACCTGGACCTCGTAATGACTCATCGACACGGCGTGGACAGCGAGAAGGTCCACAGAATCGCCTGGGAGACGTTCGAGCTTGCTGCTGAGAAGGCCAGGGAGCTCAAACTCTATGGCGCAGGTCAGGATCTGCTGGCAGATGCCTTCTCAGGGAATGTCAGAGGAATGGGTCCGGGAGTTGCGGAGATGGAGTTCACAGAGAGGAAGGCAGAACCTGTCCTGGCGTTCCTGATGGACAAGACCGAGCCCGGAGCCTTTAACCTTCCAATCTTCAAGATGTTTGCTGACCCCTTCAACACCGCAGGGCTGGTGATTGATCCGTCCCTGCACAACGGCTTTGTTTTCGAGATCTGGGACATCTACGAAAGCAAAAGGGTGTTCATGAACGCTCCAGAGGAGATGTACGACATACTGGCCCTTATCGGCGGAAAGAGCAGATTCGTGATAAAGAGGGTATTTCCGAAAGAGGGTGGAAAGCTTCCGGCAGACGAGCCTGTTGCTGCAATAAGCACCGAGAAGCTCTACCTGATTGCCGGCGAGTACGTCGGAAAGGACGACCCTGTGGCGATCGTCAGGGCTCAGAGCGGTCTGCCGGCAGTAGGGGAGGTTCTGGAGGCCTTCGCATTCCCGCATCTTGTGAGCGGGTGGATGAGGGGCAGCCATAACGGCCCGCTGATGCCAGTTCCCTTCAGATACAGCCAGTGCACCCGCTTCGACGGGCCGCCTCGCGTAATAGGCGCTGGCTTCCAGCTGGCAGACGGAAAGCTCATCGGGCCGGTTGACCTCTTCGACGACCCGGCCTATGACTACACCAGGCAGAAGGCTATGGAAATAGCGGAGTACATGCGCAGACACGGCCCCTTTGAACCCCACAGGCTGCCGAGCGAGGACATGGAGTACACGACCCTCCCGAAGGTCATGGAGAAGCTCAAGGACAGGTTTGAGGACAT
>CAZHKD010000064.1:2036-7431 GCA_964533255.1 uncultured archaeon
GAATTTTTTTCTTTTCTTCAGCAGTTTCGCAGGTACTGGTGGGATAGCGAGAGGGAGGAAGAGTTCAGGGAAATTGAGAAAGACCCATTCAAGCTCTTAGTTTTCACAATCCTGAGCCAGAACACGAGCTCTGAGAATACATGGAAAGCCTGGAGGTCTATCAGGAGCAAGTACGACGTCTCAGCCGAAGTTCTGGCAAAAGCTGACCCTGAAGAGCTTGCAGAAGTCATAAGAAGTGGAGGATTGCCGAGAGTTAAGGCGAGAAGGATCATTGAGGCGTCCAGACATCTGCTGGAAAGTGGAGTGAGCCTTGCAAAACTTATCGAAAGAGGAGAGAAAAAAGAGCTGCTAAAAATCCCGGGAGTTGGACACAAGACGGCAGACGTGCTGCTATCGTCGAAGCACGGGCAGCGAGAGTATTTAATCGTTGACACCCACATGGAGAGGGTGGCGAAGAGGCTGGGGCTGGTTGATGAAAAGGCAGGCTATGATGAGATACAGAAAGCACTTGTGAGATTTCTCGACCATCCAGACGACGAAACGGCAACGCTTTTCTGGTTCTTCGCCAGACACATGTGCACCGCCAGAAATCCGAAATGTCAGGAGTGCATTCTCAGGAAGGATTGCAGGTTTGGCTCAGGCATGAATGTGGGCTGATTCACGTAATCTGGTCAGCCTTCTAGCCACTGCCTCGCACCAAACTGTCAAACACTTCCATCACATCATTATTCCATTATTCATACCTCCGCCTCCGCATTCTTTCGTAGAACTCGTGATGTGGCTTCAGGTCGAGATGCTTCCTCATCACCACGCTCTCGAACTCAATTCTTTTACGCCCATCTCTGGAACATATCAGCTCTGAGCTCTTTAGTACCGTAAAGAGAAACCTTACAGGTCTTTCATTTAAAATTCTGACGTCAAAATTGATTCTTTTTCCAAGTTTACGCTCCAGTTCACCGGCTATTCGAGCCTCGTAAAGTGAAGGGAGTTTAAAGTCCTTCTCCACCAGCAGACCGATGTCCACATCTTCAAAAAACTGCTTTGCAAGTATGAACCGTAGACATAGGCAGCGATGACTTCTTTCTTCCCTGAGAGAACTTCTCTGGCAGCTTTTTTGACTTCTTCGAGTTTTAGCGGTTTTACCCTGACTTCCTCTTCCATGGCTACCCCTTTTATTTAAATCTCAGGTAGCCTATTTAACATCTTCCATGGACTTTCTGGATATCAGGCGTTTGAGAGAATTGGACGTTTAAGATAAGTCCTCTTAACATCAACGCAATACTGCGGCACCTGAATAAGCTCTAACTGCCTAAAATATTTATTCCGTGACTGCTAAATATTATCCATGGCCGAAAGGTATTACGAGCTCTCCGAGCTCGAGGCGAAAGCTCCAAAGCTTTTCGGGATTCCCACAGGGACGAAGCTTGATGAAATGTTCTACAAAATCGAGCAGGAAGGGGAGGAGTACGTTAAGAAGCCCCTTGGCGGGATACCGCATCTCGCTGTAATGAATGTGACCGGCGTTCCTGACAGCGGTAAGAGCGTTCTCGCAGAGCAGTTCGCCGTAACCCAGGCGAATGCCGGTTACAGGGTGCTCTTCGTCACAGTCGAGAGTCCGGCCAATTTCCTCTACACTGCCCTCAAGCAGAAAAGCGCCGCTTTGAATGCGGACTTCTCGAAGGTCGAGAAGAACATAGTGGTGATAGATGCAAGTGAGAGCGATGAGCTGAGAGAGAATCCAAAGGCCCTGCTTGACACCATGGCCTACGCAATCAGGGAGAAAAAGGTTACGAATGTTATAATCGACAGCATCACCGGCCTTTACGAGCATAAAGAAGTGATGGCAAGGCAGATAGTCAGGCAGTTCTTCAACTTCCTGAAGAGGTGGAGGCAGACGGCTATTCTCGTCTCCCAGAAGAGGTCTGCCCAGGCCAGCGAGAGCGCCGAGGCTGCCGGCGGTTTAGCGGTTGCCCACATCGTCGATGGAACCATCGTGATGGACAAAAGGCTAATAGAGACCAGATGGGACGTCAGCCTTTACGGCCTTCCTCTCGGAAGCGTTCTCAGAACCATAAGGATTGACGGCTGCCGTCTCACAGCCCACGACTCCCGCTCGTGGGTTTTCGAGATAACCGAAATGGGGACTGTTGAAATAATTGCACCCCTCTCGGAATTCATAAAGAAGAAAGCAAAATAGGGGGTGGTGAACATGGAGGTCATAGCAGCTCCGAAAGGTGGTAATGTGGATAAAATGGCCGAGAAAGTTTTCATGGAGAGCATAAAGATACTGGGTGGGCTGAAAAAGCTGGTGGAGTACAGAAACCTCACCTGGCTGCCTTCTCTGGCTGAAGCAGCCTACGTTATCGTGCTGAAAAACGAGCTTTTCAAAAGCTATGGAGAGATTGCAGAGGAGCTGGGCGTAACGGAGCAGACCGCAAGGAACATTGCCACGGCTGACGAAGATAAGGTCAGGAAATATCTGGAAGGGGAACTTGAGAGGCCAAGCGAGCATATTGCAGGCGGTATTGCGAAGATAGCCTACAGGAGGCTTAAGGAGGAAGGGAGGCTTGATGAGGAAGAGGTGGTGATGGCGCAAAAGGAAATAGAGGTTCTCGACATCGACTGGGCTGTCCATGTCCTTGCGAGAATCAGAGGGCTGGACTTCCCCGCTTCAAAGGAGCAGGTAGCTGAAAGGCTGCAGGGGATGGTAGTTAAGGGCAGGGCTATTGAGGAAATCCTGGACGAAATAGAGTATCCGGTGAAGTCACCGGCAGAGCTGCTGCACAAAATTAAGGAGAGACTTTGATTTTTTACACGTTCACCTTTTCTCTCTGGGCCTTCATCAGCTCCAGCGTCCTTCTAAGCCTCTCTGCATCTCTCCGCCTTGCAATCTCATCGAGTCGCTGCCTCCAGAAGCTCATCTCCACGCTTCCCGCCATGCACTCATCGATGAAGTCCCTGTAGAACTTCACGATCTCGTAGATCAGCTCGACACTGTACTCCCTGCCCTGAATCTTCAGGCAGTCAACGACGTCGAGCATGGGGGGAATCTCTTCAAGCATCAGGAACATGTCGTTGGGCAGGTTGAAGTCCCTCGCATGGCACGTGCTGGCTTCCCGAAGTTCCCACCTCATCAGGCAGGGGCGGAAGCATACGCCGCCTCGATTTGGGCTGCCCACGTAGTAGCTTTTGCCGTCAAGCTCCTCGTACCTCAAAGCCTTATAGCTGCTCATCCAGCACTTGCCGAGGTACGTGAAGTCCGTGTTTGCGTGTATAAGCACCTCAACGCCCACTCCTGCCTTATCCCTAATTTCGGCGATCTCTTCAAGGCTGAGCTTGCAGTCTGCAACGATCAGGCTGGCTCCCGCCTCGCGATAAAGCTTTGCTTCCTGGTGGTTTATTATGTTGCAGCCGATGCTGGCGACAATTTTCATGTCAGGATACCTGTCTTTAACGAGCCTCATCAGACCGATGTCGTTCAGGATGATGGCGTCGACTTCAGCGGAATGCAGAAAATCCAGCTTCTCCTGAAACATGCCTATCTCGCCGCTTCTCGGCATTGCATTGATGGCTGCCCTGAGCATTCCACCGTAGTCGTGGGCTATTCTGGCTGCTCTCCTTATAGCCTCATCATCCAGCTCGTATCTCGATGATCTCCTGCTCCAGCCCTTCACGCCAGCATAAACGCTGTCTGCTCCGGCCTGAAACACTCTTTCCACCATCTCCAGGCTGCCGCCCGGGCCCAGAAGTTCAACCATCAGAGCACCCCCTTCTTTGTTTCCCCAGCCCTTTCAGGGCTTTCAACCCTTCCAACGTAGTCCTGACCGGCTCTGTTGAAGTAAAATCCGTTGCAGATTCCATTTTTCGCAATTTCTCTCAGCCTTTCAAAATCCTCGGCTGAGTACCCATGCTCCAACCTCTTTCTGTAAATCCGCCCCACTGAATCTCTGTAGCCTATTCTCTCCGAAACTGCCTCAATTCGCATGGCATCGGCGAAGCTCAGCTTTTCCACATGCTCGTACATGCAGACATCCTTCCCGCTGAGCGTTGCGCTTCCGAAGGGCTTCAGGACGAGGTCATCGCTCCTGAACCAGAACTCCTCCTTGCAGATATACGGGCATTCTTTCCCGACTTTGTCTGCGAAGCTCCTCAAAAAGCAGTCGTGGGAGATGCCCAGCGGAATCTTTCCGTGAACGACGACTTCCACTTCGATTCCAACGTCCTTTATTTTCCGAATGTCCTCTATCGGGAGCTCGTAGGCCGGCATGATTCTCTCAACACCCATGCTGTACAGGAGCTCAGCAGTTGCTGAGGTGTAGATGTTGGTCAGCCCGCCAGCATGGACTCTCACATCGGGATACTCCCTTGTGACATGCCTTATTACTCCGTAATTCGTCGATTCAACGGCATCGACTCTGAGCTCAATGGCTCTATCAATGAGCCTGAAAACCCGCTCCAAGTCCTTATTTCTGGGGGCAGCAAAGGTTGAGACGTATACCCTTTTACCCATATCCCGGAGCATCTCCACCGCTGCTGCCAGGTCATCGTGATTCGAGATTAAATTCCCATCGTACTCCCAGCAGTAGGGCATGCCCAGATAAACCGCATCGTAGTGCTTCAGGCTGCACTCGGACATGCTCTCCAGGGTTGGAACGTTTGTTACCAGCTCTGGTTTCGTCCTGCAGGCCATTTCAATCCCTCCTTGGAATTTGCCTGCCCTCGTACTTCACCATATCAGCTCCATCTATCCTCAACCAGGATTCTCGGGGCGGAAAGCTGGTTTCAAAAACTTTCCTGCCGTTCATGAAAACCTCCCACCTCCTGCAGCACTTTTTTGTGCACAAACCGTCTTTCTTGGTGCTTATGCCATCGAAATATCCGGTTAGCATGCATCTGCCTTTGTAAAACATCTCAAGCAGAGCAAATCTGAAAAGTTCGAGCTTGCAGGGTTTTTTCACCGCTTCAGCTTTCATGTCTGCGAAATCCTCATTCAGCTCTGGCGGGATGACGCATGCGTCGCAGCCGATCTCTGCAAGAAAATCTAAATCCAGTTTGTTTGTGGGGCAGATGCCCACGCTTGAGGTTATGGAAAGGCTGAACTTTTTCCTGAGCTTCCAGATGGTGCCGGGGTCGTTCAGAATCAGGCCTTCGATTCCTTTCAACTCATTAACGGCTTCCTCAATCTCTTCAGGGCTCTTTACCCTGTTAAAGGCCACATAAACCCTTTTCTGCTTCGCAAGCTCGTTTATATCATCAGCAGTTAGAGCGTATCTGTCAGAATACCGACTGAAACCTTTGAGACCCACATACACCGCTTCCCCATCTCCAGGCCTGAACTCCAGCATCTGAATTTTTCACAATTTATATTGGTATAATAACTTTTCCGAATTTTGTG
>CAZHKD010000064.1:7531-9846 GCA_964533255.1 uncultured archaeon
CTTCTTACCCCTTTTCGTCACCAGAACCCTTTCCACCTTCCCTACAAATCTCCTGTGGTTCTCCAGCCCGATTTCCTCGCACAGCCTTGTAAGAATCCTGGATCTCTCCTTCTTAATCCAGTCAGGCATGTCCTTCAGTCTGTAGGCTGCCGTACCCCTTCTGGGAGAAAAGCGGGTTATGTTGACTATGTCGGGGCGAACCTCCTCAATAAGCTGGTAGCTCTTCCAGAAGGACTCCTCGCTCTCAGTGGGGAAGCCCACTATGATGTCGGTCGAAATCATAACGTCATCAAACCTGCTCCTGAAGGCATTCACGACCTCTAAGAAGTCTTCAACAGTGTGACCCCTCCTCATGTCTTCCAGAACTTTGTTGTCTCCGCTCTGAACGGGGATGTGGAGGAACTTGTATATCTTCTCGCTCTCAAAGGCATTCAGGAGCTCGTCGAGGATTTCGACGGCATGCTGGGGGTTCATCATGCCCACCCTCACCCTGAACTCACCATCAAGCTCAGATATGGCGTTGAGAAGGTCTGGCAGCCGGTAATTTTCACCATTCCTGTCCATTCCGTACGCTCCGGTATCCTGGGACGTGAGCTGGATCTCCCTGAACCCGTCCGCTACGGCTCTCTGAACCTCCTCAACAATCTTTTCCAGGGAGAAGCTCCTCAGCCTGCCCCTGGCAATCTTCGTTGCGCAGTAGCTGCAGCTTCCCAGGCAGCCTTCGGAGATTGAGACAATGGAGATTGCATTCTCCCTCTTCCTGCACTTCGCGGTGTGGAGGGCCGCCTTATCGGTGCCGCTTACCTTTATCAGGACGGGCTTCTTCCCGTTGAGGGCTGAGATAACCGCTGAATCAACAAGATGGACGTTGTCCGGGCTTATGATTGCATCAGCAACCCTTTCCATCTCCCTTCTGGCAATTCTGGTGAGGCATCCGGCAGCAACAACGGTCTTCCCCCTCTCTTTCAGCTCCTTCAGTCTCCTCAGGATTTTTCTCTCCGTGAAGCTGATGACTCCGCAGGTGTTGATCACAACGACGTCGGCTTCATCCACAGAACCGGCTAATCTGAAGCGTTTTGCAAGCACACCCCTCATTATGTCTGAATCTGCCTGATTTGTTGTGCAGCCGTAGGTTTCTATGTAAACCCTGTGAGTCCGGGCGTCCATCGTGGATTTCGGGATGGCAGGGTATTTAAGATTGTCCCGGAGCCGGTGGACATGATTAACATTGAAGTTAGAATAATCAGAAAGTAAGCAGTCCGTCGCTCTCCTTAACGATCTCGTAAAGGTCTCTCATGGTGGAGATGGGGCACAGCTCCGCCTCTGACTCCCTTATTTTCAAACACGTGCCGCATGCGTAGATTTTTCCTCCGGCATCAACAAAAGCTCGCATCTGTTCTGGCACGTTGAAGCGCTCGTCTTCCAGCTTCTCGCACTCAACACCCTTTCCCAGCAGAAAGACCCTCACGTCATCTCCTTCCTTTAAGGCAAAGTTTGCAAATCTGATTCCAGACCGTCTCGGGATCATTGGAGGAAATGACAATTCCCACCTTCATGGAATGCTGGATGCAGAAAAAAGTACTATAATCTTCTTTCAAGGAACCTATGGAACCTCTCGAACCCCTCCCAGTAAGGAGCAATCTTCGCCAACCGTCAGCTTTTAAAACATCTCGCCCGAGCCCCTACCATGGAGGAAGAGAGCTGGTTCACTGAATTCTACGGCGATGCCGACGATGCAGCCCTCATGATAAAGGTCAGGAAAAAGATTTTCGAGGGGCGGACAGAGTTCCAGCACATGCAGATTTTCGACACCGCCTTTTTTGGCAAGTTGCTTGTTCTCGATGGCAAGGTGCAGCTAACGGAGAGAGACGAAGCCTTCTATCACGAAATGCTGGTTCACGTCCCCATGTTCACCCATCCAGACCCCAAAAAGGTTCTGATCATAGGCGGGGGAGATGGAGGCTCCGTCAGAGAGGCTTTGAAGCATAATCCGGACGAGGTTGTGATGGTGGAGATTGACAGAAAGGTGGTTGAGCTGTGCAGAGAGCACATCGGCGTTGACAGGGGTGCCCTGGATGACGAAAGGGTCACGATCCTTTTCGAGGACGGCATCGAGTTCGTGAAGAATGCGGGGGAGCGCTTTGACGTCCTGATTGTGGATGGAACCGATCCAAACCCCGTCAGCAAGAGCCTGGTGATGAAGGACTTTTACGAGGCGTGTGCAAAAATCTCAGACGTTTTCGCAACGCAAAGCCAGACCCCCTTCATCCAGCAGGAGTACTTCAGGCTTATACTGGAAAATACCCGTGGAGCCT
>CAZHKD010000065.1:0-9772 GCA_964533255.1 uncultured archaeon
TGGAGGAGGCAGACATCATAATCGCCAAAGGTATGGCAAATTACGAGTGCATGGACGAGATGGACTTCTCTCCTGTTGCATTTCTGCTGACTGCAAAATGTGAGCCGGTGGCAAGGTCAATAGGTGTTGAAGTTGGGGACATGGTTGCTATGCTCAGGCGGTAGGCAAAGGTGTGGATATGGAGAGCCTGAGGGAGAGGACACTCAAGGAGCTTTTCAGCGCCCTTGAAGGAGTCAGCGGAAGCGCTCTTGAGTGCAGGTACTACCCGTGTCACTTTGAAGGGCAGGACTGTACCTTCTGCTACTGCCCCTTTTATCCATGTCTCATCCACGACACAGGCGGCAGGCTGAAAGGGAAAGTCTGGAGCTGCATGGACTGCACATGGGTTCATGAGCAGGAGAACGTGGAGAAAATCATCGAAGTTCTGAGCATCTACCCCAGACAGACGCTTGTTGAGGAAGACTGGCACTTCTTCAACGTTATTCTGCAAACATTGCTGTATGGCTCAGAAATCGGAGTGTGGCATGAAGGAAACTACAGTCTGTTAAACCTAGCTGGCTTGGTTAGCAAAGATCAGAGCGAAGAAGAATTTCTTGCAGTTAAAATTCAGGATTTTCAGATTGTGGAGGTCCTGAAATCCCCCGACATCTCCTCACTTGAGAACTACGTCCTGACGTCGCTGAGAGGCACATCCTATGATGAAGATGAATGGTGAAAACGAGTATTCAGCAAATTCCGGTTTTTGTCAGAATCAGGTCGAACTCATCCTTGTCAGGATTTGCGTCTTCCAGTATCGTGTATCTCTTCTTTCTAATCCTCTTCGCGTAAATTAAGGCCTCTACAACCTGCTCTTTTGTGAGACCAAGCTCTTTTGCAGTTGTTGGTGCCTGAATCTTTTCGAGGCTGAGCTTTATGCGTTCCCAGCTCCCCTCACCATAATGTTTTTCGTGAAGGTACTCCATGATTATCGTCCCTATCCCCACCTGCTCGCCGTGGGTTGCGTCTCCATATCCCAGATAGTCCAAAGCATGACTGAACTTGTGCTCAGCGCCACTTGCTGGTCTGCTCGATCCGACAATTGATATCGCAACACCGCTGAGTATCAGCCCTCTGATGAGCATCTCAAGATGTGATGGCTGTTTTAAGTCGAGGTTTTCTGCCTGACTGAGCATCAGGTTCGCAGGCATCACGGCTATACTTGCGGCTATATCATTGTATTCCTCGTCTATCTTATCTCTGGCCAGCTTCCAGTCTCTCACAGCCGTTATGTTGGATATCAGATCCCCGTATCCGCTTCTGAGGAACCTGATGGGACTGTACCTCAGAATTACGAGGTCTGCCAGAACGGCCGTTGGTGGGCGGGTAGAGATTGACAGGGGCTTTCCACCTTCCTTGAAGCTCGCAACTGGGCTTGCAATACCATCGTGACTGGCAACTGTGGGGATGCTGATAAAGGGGACGCTAAGCTCTGAAGCCAGTACCTTTCCTATGTCCAGAACTTTTCCTCCGCCTACGCCTACGATTGAATCCACGTCCTCGTAGCTGATGCTGAACTCTACCGTCCTTACTTCTTCCATGCTTGCCTTGGTGACGAAAAACGTGTTTATCAGATATTCCGAAATCCTCTCTTCAATCTTCTGTCCAGCAACCTCGTATGAAGACCTGCCGGTGAGCATTATGACATTGGAAAGCTCAAGCTTCTCCAGAACCTCCCTCACTTTTTTTCTCGGACCCTCACCAATCTCAACAATAAATGGCAGTTCTGCCAGTTTCAGATATTCGGATCTGTATTTTCTCGGCATGCAAACACCTTCTGAGTTTTGGACAGGTATATCGTATTAATATTGAGGAAAATTAAAAAATTAATAGAGTCCGAGGTCTCTTGAAAGCTTCTGCAACCTCTCTATTCTCTTTTCAACTGGTGGATGAGTGGAGAAAAGGCTCAGAAGGGTCTCACCACTGAGAGCGGGTATTATGAAGAAAGCATTGAGCCCCTCAACCTCCTTCTTGTATTCTGGCGGCACATACTCCATTTTTCCACTGATTTTTGCCAGAGCCGAAATCAGGGCTTTTGGATTTCTTGTCAGGTAGGCGCTTCCGGCATCCGCTGCAAACTCGCGATAGCGGCTTAGAGCACGGATCAGGATGAAGCTTATAAGCCATACGAGTGCAGAGACTGCGAAGAGAATTATGCTAGTACTGGCACCCTCTCTTCTGTTCCCACCAAACATCCCTGCAAACATTGCCCAGCGCATGATGAAGAATGCGATGGTGGAGATAAAACTGGCTATAGTCATGACGGCGACATCCCTGTTTTTGATGTGGCTCAGCTCATGGCCGATAACAGCCTCCAGCTCTTCTCTGTTCAGGGTTCTTAGCAATCCGGTTGTAACGGCAACCACTGCATTTTTGGCGTTTCTACCAGTTGCAAAGGCGTTTGGCAAAGGCGTATCGATTATCGCCACCCTCGGCATTGGAAGGCTGGCCTCCATGGCCAGTCTTCTCACCATTCCATAAAGCTCCGGAGCGTCGCTTTCATCCACGACTCTTGCACCACTGCTCCAGAGAACTATTCTATCTGAGTAGAAGTACTGGATAAACAAAAAGCCTCCAGCAAATAGGGCTATAAAGGTGATGTCGATGTTGAATGCTACGAGAACAGCAAGAAATGCAAGGTAAACTAACGCCAGAAGGAACATCGTCATAAACATTCTGAGGCTTAAACCCCTGTCTCTAACCCAAGCCATGGCATTATTTTAAGCGAATGAGCTTAAAAAATTAACCCTTGCCCTAATACCATATTTCATGTGAATGTGCGTATGGCTCTTGGAGCGGCACCCTTAGAACCTTATATCAGCTTTACCCCATTACAGCTTACTCCCTGATTTTCCCCCTGCCCAGCGAAATAAAGATTCCGGTAAAGCAGAGAATGGAAAAAATGGCAAACGATACCCTCGTGCTTTCAAGTAAGAGCTGATATGTGCCGGGAGCGATTTCAGCTTTTCCGATGTAAGTGGAGAACACGAGCATCACTATTGCCATGCTGATCATCTGACCGAGCAGCCGCATTGTGCCGAGCGTCGCAGAGGCGATTCCGTAGAATCTTCTCTCAACTGAGCCCATGATTGCGTTTGCATTGGGGGAACTGAACAGAGCAAAACCGAAACCCAGCAGCATCAGAGTCGCCACTATTGTTGAAAGAGGCGTATCTTCAGTCAAATTGAAGAAGATCAGCAACCCCATGGTTATGACTGCCATACCTGCTGATGCAACTGTTCTCGGTTCAATCCTGTCAGAAAGCCATCCAGCCATGGGTGACAGCAACGCCATCACGACCGGCTGTGAAACCAGAACGAGGCCAGCATCCTGGGGGCTGAATCCCTTGATGTACTGAAGATAGAGGCTCAGAAGAAACCCCACAGCAAAAGTGGCGCTGTAATTAAGCAGAGCTGCAAGGTTTGAAAGGGTGAAGGTGGTATTTCTCCTGAACAGGCTTATTTCAAGAACCGGGTGCTTAGTTCTGCTCTCCCACACCAGAAAAGTGGAAAAGCTCAGGATGCTGAGAATTATCAGCGGCTCCATGAACTTGACCTCAGTGAGTCCAAAAATCAGTGAGGATAGCATGATGCCGTATATTACCGAGCCGACAACATCGAATTCCTCTCCTTCAGCTTCAGCCCACTCCCCTTTGAGCTCCCGCAGAGTCAGGAGAATTGCAACCCCAATGGGAATATTGAGCAGGAATATGCTTCGCCATCCGAAGTTCTGGGTCAGGACTCCTCCAAGGAATGGGCCGAAGCTGAGGCCGAGGTATACCGCTGCAACGTTAATCCCAAGAACCTTTCCCCTCTCATCTGGCGGGAACACGGAGGTTAGTATAGCTACGCCTGTCCCAAATATCATGGCACTGCCAATCCCCTGAAGGGTACGGGCAGCAATAAGCATTTCAGCGGAGAAAGAGAGCACAGCAAAGAGAGAGGCAATTACAAAAACTAGGATTCCGAGGCCAAACACTTTCTTTCTTCCCTTTATGTCAGCTATTCTGCCGGATGGAACCAGAAAAACCGCTGCCGAAAGCAGGTAAGACGTGGCTATCCAGCTGAGCAGGATAGCGTCAATCCTGAATTCATCTGCTATTGCCGGCAGAGCTATGTTCACCGAGGAGACCGTGAAGGGTGTGAGAAATGAGGCCATTGTTGCAGCCAAAAGCGCCGCTTTTTTTACATCCATGCCGCCTCCCACGATTAAGTTACACTGATTGGGAATAAAATTGTATCGGTAACCGATAATTTTAATTATTTGAGGCCCAGCTTTCGCCATGCGGAAGCTCAGCGAGCACGTCTGTTTCGTTGAGGGTGAGAATGGTGGCAAGTATCCATTCTGCAACTCTTTGCTGGTAAAGGATGAAAAATGCTGCCTGATCGACACCTGGGCTGGGAAAATAATCGGGGAGCTAAAAACAATTTGAGCTTGGAAAGGTTGCTGTAAGAGCTGTCCACACCCCCGGCCACTCGGCTGGCCACTCCTGCTTTTTGGTTTTGATTCACCATGAAACTCACAGCAATCATCAAGAGAGGCGACGAAACTGGGTTATACGTTGCCTGGTGCCCGGAAGTGGATGTTGCCAGCCAGGGGAAAACCCTGGAGGATGCGAGCAACCTCAAAGAAGCGTTGGAGCTGTACTTTGAGGACGGGGATGCTGTTTACCCTTCCGGAGATATTTTCGTTTCCGTAATAGAGGTATCTCAAGGTAAAGTGGAAGTATCACAATAACTTACTGGAGTTCAGATTCTTCTGGCCCTCAAATCCAGCACGTACCTGTTAACGCGAGGCGCATAGTTCCCGCACTCCCGCAGCAGTTCGACCTCAACATCAACGCCGTGCTGTGAGAAGAGCCTTTTTACCCTCTCGGGCAGCTCTTCCTCCTCTTCCTCCCCTGCAAAGGTGTAGTAGTGAATGTACCCTCCATCCTTCACCTTCGCTGCTGCCACATCCACGAAATTCTGGGCGATGTAGGGGGATGGCATGACGATGCGGTCGAACAATCCCGGCAGATCTGGCACAACTTCTCTCACGTCCCCTTCTATCACCTTCACCCTGTCGGCAACCTTGTTCAGCTCCACGTTCCTCCTGAAGTACTCGACAGCGACAGGATTTATCTCGACCCCCACGATCTCCTTTGCTTCAGAAAGCCTTGCGATGACGATTGCATAGGGCCCGACGCCAGCAAACATGACGAGGACTCTCTCTCCCGGCCTCACAAGCCTGGCGATCCTCTCCCTCTCTCCAGAGAGCTTCACCGAGTAATACACCCTGGTTGGGTCGACGTAAAAGCGGCATCCGTGCTCCTTCGCAATCGTTTCGGTTTCACCGCCGTAGATGGCTTCGTATTTTGCAACCCTGAAAACGCCATCAACCTCTCCCACCTTCCTGAGAATGGTCTTGACGTGCTTGTGCTTCGCCAGTATTGCCTTCACTATCTCGTCCTTCAGGTGCAGAACCTCGTCAGGCACGTCTATGATGACGATGTCCCCTATGATCTCGAAGCTCCTCCTTATCTTCGCAAGCTCCTCTGGCTTCGCCTTGCCCTTCAGCATTTCCCTGAGGCTCACATGGGCAGTTCAATTTCCGGTCTTAAATTCCTTGTGCAGGTTTACGCATCGCTGAGTTTTTAAAAGAGCAAGCAATTCCATTACCATGATTGAAAAAATTGACAGAGCCCTGAAGGAAGACCTCGAAAGGATAAGGGCTGAGAAGCCGCTAGTCCACCACATAACCAATTTCGTGGCCATGAACGACAGTGCAAACATAACACTTGCCATCGGAGCCTCGCCGGTAATGAGCCACGCCCATGGGGAGGTTCAGGAGATGGTTGCAGCAGCTTCAGCTTTGCTCATCAACATCGGAACCCTGGATGAGTACTGGATTCAGAGCATGCTTCTTGCTGGCAGGAAAGCAAATGAGCTGAACATTCCGGTTCTGCTTGACCCTGTGGGAGCTGGAGCCACAAAGCTGAGAAGTGACGCTGCCAGCAACCTTATGAATGAAGTCAGTTTTACCATCATAAAGGGGAACTACGGCGAGATTCTGAGCCTGGCTGGAGGCGCTGGAGCGGTTAAGGGTGTGGATTCTGCATCCAGAGACTTCGACCCTGAACTCCTGAGAAACTTTGCAGAGAAAACCAACTGCGTTGCAGTTGCAACCGGCAGATACGACTACTTCTCCGACGGAAAATCCGTTTTCAGGCTGGAAAACGGGCACGAGCTCCTCGCATCTATTACAGCCAGCGGATGCATGCTGGGAAGCGTCATCGCATCCTTCATGGCGGTTCAGAGCAACGCATTACTGGCTGCCATTGAGGGCGCTGCCTGCTATGCCATTGCAGGAGAGCTTGCGGCGGCGAAGAGCTCGGGAACTGGCACCTTCAGGGCGAACCTGATGGATGAGGTTGCAGCGCTTAAAGCAGAAACAGTTCTGGAAAGAATGAGGCTGGAGGAGGTTTTATGAGCTCAAAATCAGTCCTGAAGTCAAAGCTCAGAGAATCCATCGGCCTGTACTTCATCACAGACGCTGGCTTTGGAAGGACTCATGAGGAGCTGGCGGAAGCCGTTCTTAAAGCTGGCGTTAAAATCATCCAGTTCAGGGAGAAGAAGGCACCCACAAGGTACATGGTGGAGACTGCCAGAAGGATAAGGAAGCTCTGCCACGAATACGATGCCCTCTTCTTCGTCAACGACCGCATAGACGTTGCCCTTGCTAGCGATGCAGACGGCGTCCATCTGGGCCAGGAAGACATGCCCGCAGCCATAGCGAAAGAGCTTTTCGACGGGCTGATTGGAATCTCGGCAGAGAACGAGAGGGAAGCTGTTCAGGCGGAGAGGGATGGAGCCGACTACATCGGGGCAGGCCCGGTTTTTGAAACAGCAACGAAGGAGGATGCTGGAGGCGCCATCGGAATTGAAGGCCTGAGGAGAATCGTTGATGCCGTGAGCATTCCGGTTGTGGGCATAGGCGGAATAACGAAGCGCAACGCCCAGCCTGTGCTGCAAATTGCGGACGGGATTGCAGTTATCTCTGCCATAGCAGCTTCAGGCGATCCGGAGAGAGAAGCGAGGGAACTTCTGGCGATAGTTGAGAAATTCAAAAAAGAAAAGGATTAATACCGCCCAGCCAATTCGCTTTTAGGTGAGGATAATGTCAAAGGTCAGAATTGTGGATTTAACGCTCCGTGACGGGCATCAGAGCCTCCTGGCGACCAGGATGAGGACAAGGGACATGCTTCCGATTCTCGAAACCTTTGATGAGGCAGGCATTTACAGCTTCGAGGTCTGGGGCGGTGCAACCTTCGACGTCGCCCACCGCTTTCTGAACGAAAACCCCTGGGAGAGGCTGAGGGAGATAAGGAAGCGCGTCAAGAACACCCAGCTCCAGATGCTGCTCAGGGGGCAGAATCTGGTGGGTTATCGCCATTACAGCGACGACGTGGTTGAAAAGTTCGTTACGAAGACCGTTGAAAACGGGCTGGACATCTTCAGGATTTTTGATGCTCTCAACGATGTGAGGAACCTGGAGGTTTCCATCAGGACTGCCAAGAAGCTCGGAGCCCACGTTCAGGGAACCATATGCTACACAATCTCTCCTGTCCACACCACAGAGAAGTACGTTGAGATTGCCAGCCAGCTGGCCGAGCTGGAAGTGGACTCCATATGCATAAAGGACATGGCCGGGCTTTTGTCTCCCAAGGTGTCCTACGAGCTGGTAAAGGCTTTGAAGAAAGAGGTGGGGCTCCCCATCAACCTCCACTCCCACTACACCAGCGGTATGTCCTCAATGGCCCTGATAAAGGGTGTCGAGGCGGGAGCAGACATGGTTGACACATGCATGTCTCCGCTGAGCATGGGCACCTCGCACCCTCCAACGGAGAGCCTCGTTTACGCCCTGAACGAACTTGGTTATGACACCGGCGTCAAGCTGGATGTTCTGCTTGAAGTGAGAGAGTACTTCATGAAGCTCAGGGAGAAGTATGCCGGATACCTCGACCCCCTCTCAACGATTCCCGACTCCCAGGTTCTGGTTTACCAGATTCCGGGCGGAATGTTTTCCAACATGATCGCCCAGCTCAAGGAGCAGAACGCCATGGACAAGCTGCCAGAGGTGCTGAGGGAGGTGCCGAAGGTCAGGGAGGATTTAGGTTACGTGCCCCTGGTTACGCCAACCAGCCAGATCGTCGGAGTGCAGGCCGTGATAAACGTGCTTGTGGGTGAGCGCTACAAGGTTGTGACCAAGGAGACCAAAGACCTGGTTAAGGGCATGTACGGCAGAACTCCGGCTCCAATCAGTGAAGAGATGATCAAAAAGATTCTGGGTGATGAGAAGCCCATTGATTGCAGACCAGCAGATTTGCTCGAACCTGAGTTCGAGAAGAGGAAGAAGGAGCTTGAGGAGATGGGGCTGAAGGTTTCGGATGAGGACGTGCTCATCTACTGCCTCTTCCCGCAGACCGGTCTGAAGTTCCTGAAGGGAGAGCTCCAGGAAGAGTCCTTCCCTGCTGCCGGAGGGGCGGTCAGCGGCACCTTTGAGGTGGAGATTGAGGGGAAGAAGTACAAGGTGAGTGTGGCGCCTCCTGAGTGAAGGGATATGGCAGGTACTGCATCCATCAACCCGAAAAAGGTGGTTTCGGACTACAAGGACGTCACCATAGGCATTTTTGGCTCCCACTCGGCCAAGGAAATAGGGATGGCTGCAAAGGCTGCCGGCTTTAAAACTGTGGTAGTTGTTCAAAGGGGCAGGGATAAGCTCTACACTGCCTACAACCGCCATCTTTACGACGAAATCATAATGCTTGACAGCTTTGCCGATTTGCTGAGAGAAGAAGTGCAGGAAACGCTGATAGAGATGAACACCATCTTCATCCCCAACAGGAGCTTCGCCGTTTACGTGGGCTACGATGGCATAGAGAACAGCTTTAACGTTCCAATTTACGGCAACCGCTTTCTGCTCAGGGCAGAGGAGAGGGATAATCCAAGAGGTCAGTACTATCTGATGGAGAAGGCGGGAATAAGGTATCCAAAGGAGTTCAGCTCTCCCGAGGAGATAGACAGGCTTGTGGTGGTGAAGGTTCAGCAGGCAAACAACCCCCTCGAAAGAGCCTTCTTCTACGCCGTATCCCCTGAAGACTACTACAGACAGGCGGAGGAGCTGCTTAAAGCCGGAGTTATAAACGAGGAGGGGCTTGAAAAGGCCAGGATTGAAGAGTACGTTCTTGGCGCAAGATTCAACGCCAACTTCCACAGCTACGCAATGAAGGACGTTTTCGGGGACTTCGACTTCGTCGGATTTTCAGACAGGAGGCAGGTAAACCTCCAGGGCTTCCTGAATCTGCCAGCCAAAGAACAGCTTAAGATAAACGTCCCCGTCAAGAACGAGGAGATAGGTCACTTCGGAGTCACCATGAGGGAGAGCAAGCAGGAAGTGGTTTACGAGTATGCGGAGAGGCTCATAAGGGCTTGTGAGAGGGAGTACCCGCCGGGAATCATCGGCATGTTCGGTCTGCAGGGAGCAATGGCTTACGGTGTTGATGATAAGCTGGAGTTCGTTGTCTTCGACATCTCCTTCAGGGTGCCCGGTGACCCGGCTATCGGCCCCACGTCTCCCGAGATGAGAAATCTCAGCCTGAAGCATCGCTGCAGAATCGAAGACCCCCTGGATCTGACGATGATGGAGATTAAGGAGGCGCTGAAGGCGGGGAGGCTGGAGGAGATAGTGACCTGAT
>CAZHKD010000066.1:0-9685 GCA_964533255.1 uncultured archaeon
CAGGGAACGGTTGAAAGGAGCGGAACGATCTATTACGTTGCAGAATCAGGATACTCTCATGGATCTGTTGAAGCCCTCACGGGAGCGGTTGAGTTCTCAGGATACAGGGCTGTTCCAATTGGCAGATATGCAAGGCAAGAGAGCGTTCCAAGGGAGATCCATGAGGTTTACAGGGATGCGGATAGGCTTGCGATGGTGGCAACTCTCAAAAGGGCTGATGGTGTTAAGATCCAGAATGCCCTTGTGATCCTCCTCGGTGAAAACTACAAGGAGATTGTGGAATCCAACGAGCATGGATTTGTGGGAGCTTACCTGATGCCAGATAATTACTATTCAACGATTGCAATCAGCCAGAATGGAATCGTTTACATGGAGATTGATAGAACACAATACCAGAACGGGAGCTATGAGATCCTGATGGCAAGGAAAACAAAGGCTAATGCAACCTTCCGGCAACTGCACAGGTTGTTTGATTGATCTATTTTTTTCTCAAAAAAATTAAGGAGGTATCGGAAACCCATCAACCACTTTTTCATACTCTTTTGTTGCAGTATCCAAGAGCATCAAATAATGTTTGGCGATAACCTTCTCTGGAGTTCTGCCCTGAATGAAATCAATTTCAACCTCTGAGATCCCCTGAGATTTGAGGAAGTTTGCGTTCCACTTCCTCAGCATGTTTGGCAGGATAATACCTCCCGCAAGCTTATCCCCCTTGAACATGCCCTCGGTAACCTTCATCCTCTTAAGCTTCCTTGCAAACTCAGCGGGCATGAATGCGTAAAAGGCCTTTTTGTTCTTTCCAACCTTGTGGAGCTTATACCTTGCAACCTTCCCAACAATTTCGAGGTTCTTTTTATCGAATTCACTCAGCAGGGTAACCGCTTCCCTTAACCTCAATCCCGTGAATGCAAGCAGTTTGATCATCGTTGTTCTCACCTCATCATCCTTAACATGCTCCAATGCCTTCAGGATGTTCTCAGTTGTTGTGAAAGCCTTTGCGGGATCTCTCACTCCCGACTTTTCAACCCTGATGACTTCCTGAAAATCTATGAGCTGAGATTTGGTTCTGTATCCCTTCCTTATCAAAAACCTCATGAAGTTCCTGATTGCAACTTTGGCGTTCTTACTCTTATCCTCAAAGATCTCTGCAAGCTCATGCGGTGTGTAGATCTTCCTATCACCTATTAGCTTATCCAGATAGCTGATATAACGCTCAGCGGAGGAAGGAGATTCCTTTTTCATCCATTTGGCGAATTCCTCTCTGTATTTCTTGTAATAAATAATTGGTTCTTGATAAATTTTTTCAGGGCTTAGATTGTTGATTTCTCTGTTGTAACAAGTTGATTCGCTTAAACAAGATTCAGGGTCCCGTCCCGTAGGGGTCCGAGGGTTCAAATCCCTCCCCCCGCACTAATTTACCGGTAAATTCCCCAGACAGGAGGTCATTTTCGAATTTGAAATAGTAGAGGTCGTGCTGGGAGATCATAAAATTCTCCAGGCAATTTTCAGGAGCCCCAGAGGAATGGTTGATTTCGGAATGTGCTTCAGTGAGAACCGCAATCACCAACGCAAAGGTCACCTATAAAGAATTTTCCTGGCGCTGTTTTTAGAGCTTTAGCACAATCTTTTTAATATACACCATTAGAAAGTGGTGAACACCATTTAATAGTGGTGGTTAAATGAACGAAACGAAGCTGGTGACTGAACAGATAGCGCCAGGCCTGATATATTCGGGCGCACTTGCAGCGCTGTCCATTGTACTTGCTAAAATGGTAAACAAATATGTCGTAATTTCTCCCCTTATACTCGCCATAGTGGTAGGAATGCTTTTTAGAAACGTGACAGGTTTGCCAAAGACTTTCAGAGCAGGAACAGAGTTCTCTCTCAAGCGTATTCTTAGAATAGCCATCGTGTTGCTGGGTCTGAAGCTCAGCGTATCGGAAATCGCCAGTGTGGGCAGCAAGGGATTGATTGTGGTTATTGCTGGAGTCGCACTGACTCTGGCATTAACTATCTGGCTGGGAAAGTACACAAGGGTTTCAGAGGAGCTCGCGACACTCATCGGTACGGGTGTCAGCATATGCGGAGCATCGGCAGTGATTGCTGTAGGCGGAGTAATAAACGCCAGAGATCGCAATATTGCCTTCGCTATTGCCACCGTCACAGCTTTCGGTACAGTAGCCATGTTCGTCTATCCTGTGCTGGCCAGAATTCTGGGGCTGTCCGAGGTCGTTTATGGTGTCTGGGCCGGTGCGAGCATACATGAGGTGGCACAGGTTGTGGCTGCGGGCTACGCAGTTAGCGACGTGAGCGGAGATGTAGCAACGCTTGTCAAGCTTTCTAGGGTCGTTCTCCTTGCACCTGTTGCGATGAGCTTGGGAATCCTTTTCGCCCGAAAGGACGCTGACGGCCTCAGCTTTAAGTCAGTGCCAATCCCGTACTTCGTGTTCGGGTTCATAGCAATGATCTTCATCAACTCCCTCGGAGTTCTACCCGATGCAGTATCTGCTGCAATGATCCGGCTTGATGACTTTCTGCTGGCCATAGCCATGGCCGCCATGGGACTGAACACGAGCTTTCATGACATGAAGAAGATAGGAATGGCACCTCTTTACGTCGGGCTGGCTGCATGGATATTTATTGCAGGTCTTTCCTACGTGTTGATATCGGTGCTGTATTAGATTCCGGTTGGTTTGGGAGAGATGGCGAGATGTTAGTGAGAGATGGTGAATTGATCATTTTCGGGGATGACCGCACTGTCGAAAAACGTAGAGACAAAAGGCTAAATATAGCATAACCCTGAAGAATAGGTAGGATGGAAGTAGCAGTAGACGAAGGGATCGTTAATGCTCTCCGCGACTACGGTCTTACAGCATATGAGGCCAGAGCTTACTACGTGCTTCTGACAGTAGGCGAGGCCAGTGCCGGAACCATTGCGAAGCTATCGGGGATTCCACAGCAGCGCATTTACGACACGCTCACGTCACTTGAGCGCAAGGGGTTCATTCAGGTAATGCACACAAATCCAAAGAAGTATGCTGCGCTGAGTGTTCGCAGGGCCCTCACAAACAGGATTCGTCAGCTCCGTGCAGAGTTTAATGCTCGAATGGAAGAGCTGAGAGAGAGGATCGACGAAATTGAGAGGGAGATTCAGAGGTACTCACCCAAACCTCAGGGCATTGGCGGCTCCCATGTATGGATTGTCGAGGGAGAAGAGGCCATCATTGGTCGGATTCTGGAGATGATCCAGAGCGCAGAAAAATGCGTCAAGCTCGCCGGTGAGCGCCCCCTTTTTACCCTCAACTGCAAGGGTGTGCTGAAAAGACACCTTTCCAAAGGGGTGAAGCTCTATGCGCTTGGAACCTTCGAACGGGTCTGTAAGGACGAAATCCGCGCTTTAGGTGGAGAGATACGTGAAATACAGTCTTACAGCCATTATCTCCTGATAGTCGACGATTCGAAGCTTCTCATGGTGTACTTTGACGATGGCGGGATTCCCTACGGATTGTACACTGAAAACGAAGACGTGGTTCGCCCCCACGTGCATCTGTTTGATCTTCTCTGGAATGGAAAGGAGTAGCACACTGCTTTCTCGTGGGGAAACGGAATCCGCTGCCATCCAGCAGCATCGTGTTGTGGCGCCTTACGGCTCTGTTGATAATTCTGCGGAACCCATGGTAAGTAATCGGCTTCGGATAATCCTTGCAGTTCAGGTCTATCCAGACGGGAGCCTCTGGATCGTCCTTGAAGGGGTGAACATCCAGCCAGTGCTTCAGAAACTTTGCGGACCACACAAGCCTGACTGGCTCTCCTCTGTGCGTCTTGTCCTCTGGGTAAATCCAGGCTCCGAAATCGTCGAACTTCACCTGCTTAATCGTCAGCCCGCCGATGCGTGGCCCTTATACTTCTCCTCTATACAGCCTCTCAAGCTTGGGTATTTCTTGCTGATCAGTGGTTAAGATTTATTTTTTAAGTCTAATACCTTTATTAATTCAAGCAGAACTCTTTCGACTTTTTCATTTCTTGGAATCACGATCGGAAGTCCCAAACGCTTCTTGACGAGGATCCAAGAATCCTTGACTTCGCAACCTTTTAAATCCTCCCAAGGATTGAGAACGCCTCTACCGTCAACGACGCCTTCCCTGCACACCACAATTTTGGAGCTTTCCGATGCCGAAGACACGATCAAGACCAAAAAGACGTTCAAAGGAAAAATCGCGTAGGCGGGTTTTACTAAAAGCACAGCGAAGGTTAACGAAAGTAGAGAGACGAAAGAGGCAAGAAAGAGCTTGGAATATCTGAGCATGGCTTTGAGGCATTCATAAGTGCTCGCCTTCACTTCCACGATATTCTCCACCTCTACCTTCCTCATGTTTTTCGCTAAGGCCAGCAACGGAACTCGAAGAGCGAGATAGAACAGAAGAATCAGCAACACAGCTACGATGAATGCAGGCGCGCCCAGAAAAATTACCAGAAAAGAAACTATTGCAACGCAAAGAAGCGTAAGAGCTGCCAGCCAGAAGTTTCTCTTCTTATAAACGATCGCGTGCATCATCTAACGTCCACCCCTTCGGCGTACTTTTCCACGACCTTCACGCCTGCAGGGATCGTGGCGAGCACTATCGGAGCGAGCTGCTTTGCAAACGAGAGCAACGCAACGAGTAAGCTCGCAACAACGATGAACAGAATGAAGTACAGCGACGTGACGCTCTGCTCCACGGCTCTGCTTTCGTGCATTCCGGAGTACCTGACGCTCACTCTCGACCTCGACACCAACCTCACCGACAGCAGAGCGACGAACGGAGACAATGCCGCTAAAAGAGATGCGGAAACGAAGGCCGTCTGCAAACTCAGACCCAGCGGTAAAAAGAAGGCGAAGATCGGAGTGAGTGCAAACGCTCCGCTCAAGAACGCTTTTAAAACTACGCTCTTCGCGAACTCTCCGACTGCAGAGTTTACCCTGTAAAACCAGAGAGTCGAAGCTTCCCGCATCGCGTGAAACTCCATGAAACTCACGGCAACGATGACGGAGTACATCATCGCAAAGTCAGACAGGTTCCGGGGGAGGTAGCTGGCAAACACCTTTCCGGCGAAAAACGAAGGTATCGCAAAAAGTGGAGCGTAAACGACTTTCGACCTCCTGAACTCCAGAAAGAGCTTTTTTAAAGTTCCGCTTATTCTTTCGCTCCTGACCTCCCTCTTCGGAGCGTACTGTATCAGCTCCACGTCCACCGAAACCCTCTCCGAGACCAGCGAGAGAAAAAGGAACGAGAGAAAGAACATCGCGATGAACGGCAGCAGGTTCGGAGACGTGTAACAGCTGTGAATCGTGTCGATCACCACGTAAGCTAAATACGAAGCCGTGACGTTTCCGGTTACCGCGTCCACGAGGGACAAAACCGAGAGGGCGAACAGCACGTACCTGAGTCCGAGCAGGCTTAAAGCCGTCGCCACGGCCGAAAGGTAAGCGATTCCAAAAATGAAGACGAAGAAGGCCAGCACCGCAGAGAAAATACCTCCCGAAATGTACGACAGAGAGAAGAAGATCGCAAACGTGACGAGCGAGAGTTTGAGTAACGCGAAGACCTCCGACGCTATCCTCCCGATCAGGAAGTCTCTCAGGCTAACCGGGTGCAGCAGGATGGGATAGTGCTCCTTCACGACTACAAGAGCTCCTCGCCTCGTCGCTGAAGTTAAAAAGACGAATGCTGAGATTACCGAGGCCAAGAGAACTTTCAGGGTTCTCAGGCTGACGACACCCGTTAAAGCCCGGTAAAGCTCTACAACAACCTCTCCGCTCCCCGGTAAAAGGAAAATTGGTAAAACGCTGAGTGCTATTAGCAAATCGAACACGACGAGAAACTTGTGAACCCTGTAAGCCTTAATCTGGTTCGCCACGAGGACTCTGGCGACTGCGAGGAACTTCACCTCGCCACCTCCAGGAAGAACCTCTCAAGCTCTCCCACGTCCTCCACGTCCGCCTCGGCAACGAGTTTTCCCTTGTTTATAATCCCCACCCTGTCGCAGAACTTTTCGACCTCGCTGAGCTGATGCGTCGAAATTAGAACGGTCGCCCCCATCTTCTTTATCTCTCTCTTAAAGATGTGCTGCGAAGCGGGGTCCATGTTCGCCATCGGCTCGTCCATTATCAGTATCTCCGGCTCGTGCAGAAAGGCGAGACAGACTGCGAGCTTTTGCAACGTGCCTTTGGACATCCCGGCTACGACCTTGTCCGGTTCGAGCGAGAACAGGTCGAGCAGGTATTCCACCCTGTCCTCGTAGTCACTCATTCCGCGGAGCTTCGCCGAGTATTCCAAGACTTCCCTTGCAGTTAGATAAGAAAACAGCGCAGGTTCTTCGGGCACGTAGCCGACTTTTCTGAGGACTTCGACCCTCTTTCTGACGTCAATTCCACCAACCCTCGCGACGCCCTCGTCCGCTTTCAATAGCCCCACGAGGATTTTCAGGGTCGTGCTCTTCCCTGCCCCGTTCGGCCCTATCAATGCGTAGACCTCTCCGTATTCGACCTCGAAAGATAGTCCGTTAAGTGCCGCCGTTTTCCCAAACCACTTAATCAAGCCAATCACTTCTATGGCCAGCACAAGCTAGTGCCTTTGAAAAGATATAAATTTTTTATCATGTTTAGCTCCTTGAGTATTTTTAGTATTTTTTCTACGAGAGGTGTTACCTATGTTTCTCAAGAGATCGAGGAGGTGTTCTTATTCTCGACAGTTGCTTTTGCACGCTCTTAGATCCGCGTCAGCTGGCGGAGTGCGGGGGATGCATGAATGGTACATCTATTATTAATTATAGTTTATTTTATTTTTTTGCTAATTCTAAACTTCCGAGTAATCAAAGCAAGACAACAGCCGATATTCGAATGCCACCCCCCATTACAGGCAAGCTTTTACAGCTACTAGCTGAGGACGGCCTGGAACGCATCCCTCAGACTTTGACCCTAACCCAAACCCTTGCCCCTTCTAACAGTCTCCACCATCATCTCAACCAGCCTCCTCACTTCAGCAGACTCTTCAGCTTTCTTAGCTTCTTCAGGCAGCTCGATTGTTACTTGGTCAAATCTAGTAAATTCAACTGTCTGCTTTGTCATCATTCTTCTAACGTTCTTCTCATCGTTTTCATAGAAAAAGTGGGTTGCATTGGTAACAGTTACGAGCTTCTTCGGAAGCTTGGTGTTTTTATCAACCCAGATTTCAATAGTAGTGTTTCCGTAGCTTTCTATTCTGATCTCGCCTTTCTCCTTTATTCTGTGGACAGTTTTCTCAGCTTTGTAGACGGCGTACCCGGCATTCTCATCTACAAGCCTGAACTCGCTGACGTTTATCTCCTTTAAACGTGAGAGCACGTCCTTATCCCACCACAGCAAATCGAACTGCTCTTCACTTAACCGGGATTTCTTCCAGTTCGTATCTTTGAAGTAAATTTGTTTATCCAGCATAAACATCTGCTGCCCCTGCATTTCCACAAGCATTCTTTTGTTTGCCCTGTCAACCTTCAGCGTCCAGTTGGCTTTGCTTGAAAGGTTTAAGTCAGGGTCTGCTGTCTCGCTCACCACCTCCGCTTCATATCCCCTGACTTCACCAATTCTGGCAAGCATTTCTTTAATGTAGTTGCTTTTGCCGGACTGGAAAAAGCTAGCTACAAAGCTGGCTATAAACTCTAAAAACTGTCTCATTCTCTCAAGTATTGCATCTATGAGAGCATCTAGCGGAGCTTTACCCTTAGCATTGCCTTTAGTCTCGCTTTCCGCCTTTAAAGATTTGACAGTGAAGTTCGTTAATCCTCTGGCTTCAATTCCACTAATGCGGTCTTTGAGCATGACTTCTGCGGTGTAGTTTCCGGGTTCGAGGTTTTTAATAATGCGATACCTGTATTCATACAGGCTCATAAGCTCCGTTCGATTTGAGCTCAAAGAGAAAGTTCCGCCTCCGACCATGATCACCGCAGACGTGTAATTCTTGTCACCAACTGAAAAAACAACCTCGCTGCCTTTCTTGACGGTCAGCGTTATCTTCACGTCCCCGACAAGCTCGCCTTTCTCGTCATAGTACTTCGACCAGAATGGGCCTTCTTTTTTCACCGGCAGATAACTGAAATCTAAGACTGGTGCGAACAGAACCACCACATCGGTGCTGTAGTTGAACTCCTTCTGCCGGTATTTTCCATACACCTCCTTCAGCAGAGGTCGCTTGTCGCATTCCACGCATTCGCGGAGTTTGGATATGCGGTCATCTCGAAACTCCAGTTTCCTGCTGAAATCGTAGGTCATGGTTTCGAAGACATAGGCTCCCGCTAAAACCGGTTTGCCTTTTGCCTGTGGTGCTGGAGTGGGGGCGGACGCTTTTGTTTGAACAGCCGGAATTTGACTCGGAGCCAGAGCTGAAATGTTAACTTTTAGCGGCAGGTAATCAATATTACCTTCATCAAGCTTGTAGACACCATCGCATATGCCATCGTCATCCGCATCGCCGCAAATCTGGCTGAACCCTGTGCCATCTGGCTTAAGCCAGGCGTTCCCTCCAAGATAGGTGCCACCAGCAATGTTAGGTCCAAGGATTTTTGCTCTATTCCACGTATTTTTTGAGTTCCTTATTTCGAAGTTGTTGATGTTGTAGAACAGATTGTTGTAAAGGGAGTTGTCGCTAGAATTGGCGAGATACAGCCCGTTCTCACCATACACTTTATTCTCCGATAAAATGTTGCCTTTTGAATGCCAGAGCGATATCCCCACGTGGTTGTTGCTGGAAAGCGTATTTTCCAGTAAACTGTTGTTGTTCGATGAAATAAGGCGGATTCCGTCGTTGTTGTTTGATGCCCTATTTTCCGATAAGGTGTTGCTGTCTGAATAATACAGGAAAATTCCGTAGTAATTGTCGTACACGCTGTTATTAGATAATGTACTGCCATCCGAGTTTTCCAGATAAATCCCGTACCAGTAGTTGGAGTATGCAGTGTTATTTGAAATGGAATTGTTGTTGGAAGAGCTGAGGGAAATTCCATGCCAGTTGCCCAATGCAGTGCTGTTCTCTATCCTGCCATTCTCGATATTTATGAACTTGATCCCAACATCCCAATCGGTGACAGTCAGATTCTTAATCGTCACATTCCTGAGTGTTGTGGAACCGTAAACGTAGACACCGTAGCTGTTTAGGGCACCAGCACCATCTATTGTATGACCATTCCCGTCAAAAATCACGTTGCCTGCTGTTATCTGAATGCATGTGTCTGGGCTGTTCGTTAAGTCCTGAGTGAGTATGTAGTGCCCTGGGGAGCTTATTTCCGTGCAATTGCTTACTTCAATAGCCTCTGCAGTAGCTGAAAGTAAAATTATTGTCATGAGGGCGAGTAATTTTTTGGTCATTTGGATCACCTAAACCGGGTACTGTTATTTATTGCTGCAAGTATTATTTCAGTCTTATTTCACCCCTACAATACCTGCAGCTACACCTTTGCCAGACGCAGTTCCAGTCCATCTCTCCATTGCAGTATGGGCATTCAACTGTTCCCGGCGGACAATTACCCTGAGTTGTTACCGGTGAGCTACCATTGACGCTTATGAACTCTGTTTTGATTGTTTTTTCATCCTGTAGAACGTATACTCTTGCTTCTGACCTTATTTTTGCTCCGCCATGCTCATAGTAAACCAGCACAGCTTTGTTTGATAGCG
>CAZHKD010000067.1:0-9560 GCA_964533255.1 uncultured archaeon
AGATTTCGGAGCTCAAGAAGGATGATGGGCTCTATGTAATCCCCTTTGAGAGTGTGAGGGCAATCAAGGACTACATAGTCATCGACAGAAAGCTGATCAGAAAATGAGGGATTACCTCTTCCCACCTCTGCTATTCCCTCTTTTCCTGCTGGTAATTCTCCCCCTCCTTGCATTAACGCTTTTGCTGGCCTCTTCGACCACATTTCAGATTCTTTTCGGCCTGGATTACGGTGCTGCCGTCACCCTCTTTGGACTCATCGTAATCGGGAGCTTCATCAACATTCCGGTGTACGAGAAGGAGGGCAGGGAGGTTGTGAGAAAGTACAGCTTCTTCGGCCTGCTTTATTACGTCAGATACCGGAACCGTATAACCGTTGCCGTGAACCTTGGTGGCTGCGTTATGCCATCTATTCTGGCTCTCAAGCTGCTGACAGAGCTTCCACTTCTCCCTTTCACCATCTCCTTCGCGATTTCCAGCACCGTCATCTACTTCTTCGCCAGACCCGTTGAAGGGCTGGGGATTGCCGTTCCAATGTTCATCCCGCCTGCAATCTCTGCTCTGGCAAGCTATCTGACGGCTTCCCTTTTCCTCCTGCCTCCCATCTCAATACCAAAGCTTGCCTTCGCGTCTGGGGTTCTGGGAGCGCTTTTTGGAGCCGACATTCTCCATCTGAAGGACGTAGAGAAGATCGGCAGCGGTGTCGTCAGCATCGGCGGGGCGGGAACCTTCGACGGAATTTTTCTGACGGGCATATTCGCGGTTATTTTCGCACTCATGGTTTAACAACGTGTAACTGCGGGTTCGACTGAGGCAGTGCGAGCCGTGTTACCCAGCCTGCGCCCGGCATGTACATTATCTACCAAATCTTTAAATACGTTCCAGAGCGTTTCAAGATAGTTCCAGTGTATAAAACCAAAAGAGGTTGAAAATGAAAGGCTCATCCGAGGAATTGCTTACGGGAATTATAATCATAGGCGGGCTGCTGTTTTTCGCCATACTTTTCCTGCCGCTGAGTATCGAGTACATTCTGGTGACAGGGCTTATTATGGCCGTCATGTACGTCTTCGGCGTAATCCTCGGCAAGAGAATGAAATACTGAGACGGCTGCAAACACAATTCAGGGGAAAAGGATTTATCAGTTATATTCAAGCAGAGCACATGAAGGTCGCCATTATCCAGCACGTTAAGCACGAGCCGGCCGGTTCCATTGAGGACTACCTTCAGAAAAACTCAATTCAGTACGAGTACTTCAGGGTTTACGATGGGGAGTTTCCAGAAGGTAACTTCACACATTACGTTATAATGGGTGGCCCGATGGGCGCCTATGAAGACGACGCTTACCCTTTCATCAGGGAAGAGAAAAAACTGATCAGAAATGCCTACAGGGACAGCAAAAGCGTTCTTGGAATCTGTCTGGGTGCCCAGCTTATCGCCGGTGCCTTTGGGAGTGCAGTGTATCCATTCAGGAGAGAGGTCGGGTGGTTTGAAGTTGAGAGGCTGGAGGATGAGTTCACCAAAGGCATGCCAAGCAGACTGAAGGTTGTCCAGTGGCATAATGACACTTTCGACGTCCCTGACGGAGCCAGGCTCATTTTTAGAGGAGATACTGTCCCAAATCAGGGGTTCAGGCTGGGGAAGATCGTGGCTCTGCAATTCCACATGGAGGTGACGGAAGAGTTGCTGAGGCTCTGGGCGAGGGATGAGGGAATCAGTGAAGAGGAACGGCAGAACCTGCTTTCAGGAATTGGTCACATCGGGGAAATGAACGCCCGGTTCGATGTGCTGCTGAGCCGGTTTTTCAGGTGAGGATGGTTTCTTTTATCGGCTTAAATCAAAACTTTTAAAATCCAAACTGACAGCTTTAATATTAAAACTAACAAATTGAAAAAAGTTAAATACTAAGCCAAAAGTGCTAGAGGTGGTATGAATCCCAGGGTTGTTGCTATCAGCATTATTCTGCTATTTGCCATTGCCGTTCTGCTCCCGTTCTTTGTTAAAATTCCGGCAGAAGAGGTTCCTGAAAGAGAATACGTCCGTCTGGGCGACATAGAAATCCAGGCTGTGAAGATTAACGACAGCCACGCTGACATAAAATTTCTGATCAGCATTTACCGCTCGAAAACCGTCACCAACGCCTCGCTGATTGTGAGCGTATACGACATGGAGACAAATCTTCTTTTGAAGAGGGTGGAGCTCCCCATACCGGAGAAGGGCGAGAAAGGTCTGGAAGAGCTGAACACCACAATCTCCTTTGAGAAGGACAAGAGGTACAACATCGGGTTCAGGCTGGAGAAAGACAAAAGAATCGTTGACACCAGATGGATGGGGCTGAAGGGTCTTGATACGCTGCTGCCCAAAGAAAAGGAGCTTAAAATGACTTTAAAGGACGTTGACTTTCAGATCCTGAGCGTCTTTGACAACCTGACCACCATCAGGGCCAGGTTTTACGTTGAGGCCATGGAGAACTACGACGATGCGGTTTTCCACATCAAGGCCATCCAGTTCGAGTCCAACGTGCTGGCGGATGAGAGGTGGATGAACGTTGATGTTGAGAGGGGCAAAACTCTGCTGGTGGAGAGCAACCTGACAGTTCCGAAGGACTACAACTACCTGGTAAAGCTGGAAGTCTGGAGGAGCGACGCTCTGATTAAAACCTGGACTAAGGGCCTGAATCTGGCTCCCACGAAAAAGGTGCCGGAGAACGTGACGGAGGAGAAGGTAAAATTTGAGGTGAGTCAGTTCGTGAAGACTCCTTCCTACACTCCAGCACCCATGCCCGTGCCAACACCGACTCCCCAGTCCAAATATACTGGTGACCTGAAGCCAAAAGCCCCAGGATTCGAAATTCTGCTGGCCATACTGGCAATAGGAGGTGCAATTTTATGGAGGAGGAGGTGAAGACGACGGAGAAGTACACCCTCGAAGACATCCTCAAGAAAATCTTTCTGGGTATAGCGGTGGTGTTTCTCATTCTTTCAGCCTGGGGAGTTTACTCATCCCTCAATGACGTCATCCGCATCTGGATAGGCTACAGGTTTGCTCCCATCTACAAAGCTCTGCTCAACCTTGCGGTGCTGATACTCGCCATCTACGTCATCAACCTGCTTGTGAAGGGGGGAAGCAGCAGAGATGAGAAGGGAAAAAGAGAATAGGGTGAACCGGGAAAAATGCAAGCAACAGGGTTCCAGAGAAATGAGGGCCCTGAGTCAGACGAGGATCGAAATTATAAAGGCTCTAAAGATGAGAAAGAAAACGCTCTCCGAGCTATCCAAGGAGCTTGGGCTATCTAAAGCCACTCTTTTCAGACATCTTGCGATTCTGCAGGACGAAGGGATTGTAAAGAGGATTGAGAACGGGAACAGGTTTGTTTATTACAGGCTCAGCCAGAAAGGCAGAGAAATTCTCGAAGTTCTGCTGTCGGCCTTTGCGGCTTTGACAGGCTCAGTAATCGCATATATATCGGCCTACAGGCTATCCGGAGTTTCGGAGAGCTTGCAGAAATTCTCCCGTACTCCATCATCATCGTCGCCCACCTCATCACCCGCTTCGGCACCCATATCTCCTGCATCAACTCCCACTCCCGTTCCCAAGCCTGCGGGCGGATTTGTGCCAGACTGGCTGAGGTTACCGGAGATCAGACATGGTTTTGATTCGTCCAGCCCCACCATCTCCACATCCCCTGCAGCGGCGGCAATTCTGGCATTTCTGCTCATCTTTGTTACTGTCCTGCTATCACTTAAGCTTGTAACTTTGAGTGGTGAAGCGGGAACACGGAAAAACTGAATTCACAGCATGCTCATGACAAAAAGCCAGCCAGCCGCACCTGTAGCGATTGCAAAGAGTACTCTCAATCCAAAACCGGTCTGGCCGCCAAAATATCCTGGTTTCCTGTAGCTTTGTTCCGTTCTGTAGAGTATGAACAGGGTTTTTCTTCTGGCTTCAGCCAGTTCAATCTCTGAGATGCGTGATTTCACGGCCATGCCTCCTCAACCACACTGCAATTGCATCAGCACCATAAACCAAAACCAGATGCTGAAATCTATTATCCTGTTCCTCACTTATCCACTACTTTTTAAATTTTTTGTAGCTCAAAATTTTATGGGCGATGTATTTTTGTATTCAATGATGAGTCTGAGGTCCATTAATTCTTTCAAACGCATTGAATCAAGTTTAATGGTAAAAACTCATGAAGACCGCTCTCCCTGAGAAAATACCAGCATAGACCCAACAAAAGTCATGATGATTGGTCTCACTGCTGCCCGTGCACCTCTGTCCAGCCCGAAGTCGAAAGGAAGGGATTTGTACAAAAAATATCCCGCCTCCCGGATTTGAACCGGGGACCACGGGCTCTCCGCTTGCCAGCGGAGTGGCAAACTACAGGCCCGCGCTCTGCCACTGAGCTAAGGCGGGATTCGATAGTTGTTGACATTATCGTTATAAAAATCTTGTGGCAGTTGAAAAAGGATTCTGAGTGCTCTTTAAGTTCAGATTAGCCCATTTATGCTTGAATACAGTTAGAATATTTACCAAAAAGCTTAAAGTCAAGATTTAACCTCTCTGAAGCAGCATGATTGGTACAGCCATTAACGCAGCATCAATAATCATTGCCGGGCTGGTCGGCACACTTCTTGGAGCCAGAATAGGAGAGGAGCGGAAGGATGAGATTCTCAGAGTTCTTGCCCTTGCGGTTCTTCTTATTGGAATCAAGATGTCCCTCACAACCAGAAATCCCGTTCTTGTTACAGGCAGCATAGTTCTGGGTACACTGGCAGGGGAGGCGATGGGGATTGAGGGAAAGCTAAACAGCTTCGCTCTAAAGGCGCAGAAGAGGTTTTCCAGCTCCAACTTCGCTGAGGGTTTCGTCACATCTACCCTGCTCTTCTGCGTTGGCTCCATGGCAATAATAGGGCCCATTCAGGAGGGGCTCACCGGAGACATATCAATTCTGCTGGCGAAGTCCATGCTTGACGGTGTGGCAGCGTTTTTCCTGGCCTCAGTTCTCGGCCTGGGCGTGGTGTTCTCTTCCATAAGCGTCGTGGCCTATCAGGGATTCTTCACCCTCCTCGCTTCCTACATAAGCCCGTATCTGAGCGATGCCGCCATTACCGAGCTTACCGCAACCGGTGGGCTGCTGATCATCGCCATATCCATGAACCTGATGGGGGCTGTGAGGTTCAGGGTGGGAAACATGCTGCCCTCACTGCTGATCGCTCCAATTGCGGCGGCGCTTATATAAGGGCGTTGATTATAGGAGTGCAAGGAGGTGTAAAAGTGCCCCACGGCGATGACCACGTTGAGCGGGTGAAAAGGCTTGCAGAGTTCATCGCCGTCCAGGAAGGAGCAGACCTGGAAGTAATCAGAGTTGCCGCCGAGCTTCATGACGTAGCCAGAGGTGCCGACAATCACGCTTTAGATGGAGCGGAGATGGCCGGGAAAATTCTGGCTGAGAGAGGTTACAGCAGAGAATTTATCGAGAAGGTCAAGCACTGCATAGCTGCACACTCCTTCTCTTCAGGAGTTCTCCCTGAAACGCCGGAGGCTAAGGTACTGAGCGACGCCGATAAGCTGGATGCCATGGGGGCTGTTGGCGTTGCAAGAGCCTTCATGTTCGCCGGAGAGACGGGAAGGAGCATTGAGGACTCGCTGAAACACTTCGAAGACAAGCTGCTCAGACTCAGAGATATTCTTCACACCGACGCCGCCAGAAAATTGGGTGAGAGGAGGCACCAAGTTCTGGAGGTTTTCTGTAAAAAATTGAAGGATGAGCTTTCAGAATTTTAAGTGACCTCAATTTACTGCAATTGCCAGCCACGCTAAGGCCACAGCCCCCTCAATCTCAGGGACTCGACAACCCTCCTGAGAGCTATCACCATCGCGGCATCCCTCCAGAGAATCCTGCCGAACTCGTGGCGGGTTACGATCATGTCCTTAAAAGCATTTACCAGCACCCTCTCAAGCTCCCTGTTGACCCTGTCCAGGTCCCAGAAGTAACGCTCCAGATCCTGAACCCACTCAAAGTAGCTTACTATCACGCCTCCCGAGTTGGCGAGGATGTCCGGAACCACCAGCTCGCACTTTCTGTTGAGGTACTCCTCTGCCTCCGGAGTTATGGGGCCGTTTGCCGCCTCAACTATCATCCTCGCCCTTATCTCCTTCATGTTTTCAGCGTGTATGACGCCTTCGATGGCTGCCGGAATCAGAACGTCCACATTCAGTTTCAGCAGCTCCTCGTTGCTTACGGGCTCGGTGCCGGGAAAATCAACAACGCTCCCCGTCTCTCTCTTGTGTTTAGCAAGGGCATCAACGTCCAGCCCATCCCAGTTAACAACGCCTCCTCTGGAGTCGCTCACAGCAACAACCCTTGCACCCATCTCCGAAAGGGTTTTAGCTGCCCAGTAGCCCACGTTTCCGTAGCCCTGAATTGCTATTGTTGCGTCCTCTATTGTTGAGCCGATAGCTTCTGCAGACTCCCGGGCTATGATTGCAACCCCCCTGCCTGTTGCGCTTTCTCTCCCAAGAGAGCCACCCAGCTCGACCGGCTTGCCTGTGACGATTCCGGGAACCGTGTAGCCTTTGTAAACGCTGTAGGTATCCATCATCCAGGCCATTGTCTGAGAGTCGGTGTAGATGTCAGGTGCGGGTATGTCGCGGTTCTCTCCGATTATGGGCATTATTGCCGTTGTGAACCTCCTCGTGAGCCTTTCAAGCTCGCTGCTGCTCAGCTCCTTGGGGTTTACCCTCACACCACCTTTTCCACCCCCAAAAGGGATGTCGACCAGTGCGCACTTCCAGGTCATCCACATGGACAGGGCAATGACCTCTTCCATCGTTACGCTTGGGTGATACCTTATCCCTCCCTTGTACGGCCCTCTGACACCGCAGTGCTGGCTCCTGTATCCAACAAAAACCCTGATCTTCCCGTTGTCCATCCTAACGGGAACCTTGACTGTGAGCACCCTGTCAGGCACCTTAAGATAGTCAACAAGCTCCGAATCGAGCTCTATCAGCTCGGCAGCTCTTTCAAGCTGCCTGCAGGCCATTTCGTAGGGGTTTGCTTCCGGGTTTCCAGAATGAGTTTCGTCAGCCCTCATCCTCACACCTCAGCAGATTGAGCATGCACCCAATTTCGTACCAGGCCCATGCCCACACAACGCACTCAAAAGCCCTGATGAGGTCTCCTCTCGAAAGAAAATATTCGGAATCTCTTATATAAGCTTTAATATTAGCCTCGAAATCTTTACCGGTTTCATCGATGGCTGAAAAAGACTTGCCCTTTATCTTCTCAAGCCACTTCAGCGTCTCACTCCTGAGCTCTTCCTCCAGCACTTCAACCATGCTTTTCCACCTTGAGCTTCAGCCCTTCTCTTGCCACAACGACCACCTCATCCCCTTCCTTAAGCTCCTGCTGACTCTCCACTTGCCAGATCTCCCCATGAACCTTTGCAAACCCTTTGCCATTCTTAAACTCTATTATTACTCCCTTATCACCGATAATCGCTTCTCCCCCAACCTTTTTCCTCTCTTTTCTCAGCTGGAAGATTTTAAGGATAATGAAAGTCATTACTGCTGCGATGCCAAGGCTGATGCCGGTCATCAGCGCTGGAAAAGTGGAGTAAAACTCTTTAGGCATAAGAGGCTCTTCAAAGAGCATTATTGAGCCGAGAGTTATGCTGATGACTGATGCTGCACCCAGCAGACCGTAGGTTGGCGTCATGAGCTCTGCCAGCAGGAAGAGGACACCAAGGAGTAGCAGTATGGCAGCAATGTAGTTTACGTTCATCACACCCATGCCGATGAGGCTGAGAATTAGCAGAATTCCACCTATGGTTTCAGCAAACATCCCTGGGGATGTGAGGCCGAAAATCAGGCTGTAAAGACCGACGAGGAAGAGAATGGATGCTATAAATGGATTTGACAGGATCTCAAACATCTGCGCCTTCAGAGGTTTTTCTACCTTTACGACCTCAACTGTCCTTAAATCCAAGGTCCTCTCTGCATCATCTGACCTTATCTTCCATCCGTTCAGCTTCTCCAGAAGCTCACCCTTCGAATCCGCTATGATGTCTATAACACCAAACTTCAGCGCCTCCTTTGCCGTCAGAGCCCTCCCCTCCGTCACCATTTCCTCAATGACAGATGCGTTTCTACCTCTTTGCTCAGCTATGCTCTTCACGTATCCGGCAATGTAGTTTATTGTCTTCTTTTCAACGGCTTCTGATGTTCCTCCGGTGAATACAGGGGTTGCCGCTCCAACTGATGTTGAGCCGGCCATAGCTGCTACGTGGCCGGATATGAGAATGATGGACCCAGCCGATGCAGCAAAGGAGCCTGGTGGAACGTAGGTTATAACAGGAATGTCGCTTGAAAGTATAAGCTCCACCATTTTGTTTGTTGAAGACAGCAGCCCACCTGGTGTGCCGAGGATTATTAAAATAGCATCGGCATGCCTCTCTTCAGCGATTCTGAAGGCTTTCTCGAGGGTCACGTAGCTTCCCTCATTTATCTCTCCTTCAATCTTTACCTCAACAATAGTTGCCGCTGTAGCTGAGTGGGTGAGGGTTAGCAGTACTACTGGGAGTAAAAGTACTGGGATACGGGAACTCCATGAATTGCGACCCATAAGATTATAATGGTTTTTCAGAAAATTAAGATTTATGCATTACGCCGCGCAACGTTTCAATCTCAACAAATCGGAACTCTGCACTTACGCGATATCTCTTGAAGTGTCAATCTGCACACCTTCGCTTATGTAGAACTTGAAGGTCTCCATCATGGGTTGTCTGTTTCTTATCTTTGGAATTGACAGCCTGCTGACAACTCTATCGCCGATTCTCTCGGAGTCTATGTCAAAGATGACGTCGCAAACGTCGAGAACCATATTGACGAGCTCTGTCGGATGCACACCTTTCATCATATAGATGTAAATGAGGTTCTTTGTCTGCTTGGACATTATGTAGAGTTTATTGAGTAGCCACTGCTTCAATCCGACGCTCACATCAAGAGATAAAAAGAATGATATTGAGTCGAAGATGATTACATAGTCTCCACCCTGCTGAGAGATGTTCGAGAGGTGGTGGTCAATGAAATCAAATATCTCCTTATCCCTGTAGCGGTCCTCCAGTATGAACTGGCCGTACTCGTTCAGATAGTACTGGGAGAAAACATCAATGAACTCCACATTTTCTATGCTGAAGCCCATGTTCAGCATGTTCTCCTGTATGTACTGAGGGGGCCTGCTGGTGTTGAAGTAATAAGTCTTCCCGACGCTTGCAAACTGATAGAGGAACGCTTCAGGCATGCTGAGGGGGTTGGCGTAAACACATGCCAGACTACCCTCAGGCAAACCGCCATCGAGGCGGCGATCGAGTAGAAGAATACCGGTAGGTTTGGATTTTAAGGGCTCTCTCCTGATCTGAAAAGTCTTCATTTCTTGCATATCATTATCACCATTACTATAACAATTGTGTCTCAGGCACTATAAAAAGGTTACTGACTTAATAAATGCGACCCACAAAGCTTATATACCGCTGAAAAAGTGCAAGGAAGCACGTGATCCCGC
>CAZHKD010000068.1:0-9410 GCA_964533255.1 uncultured archaeon
TGGACGATGTTAATCCACACGGAAAGTCGGTGCTCGTGAGGATTGACATTAACTCACCCATTCTGGACTCCACAATTCTCGACACCACTCGCTTTGAAAGTCATGTCCCAACGTTAAAGGAGCTTGAGGACTGCAAACTCGTTATACTGGCACACCAGAGCCGCCCTGGCAAGAAAGACTTTACGACATTAGAAAACCATGCCAGAGTTCTGTCCAGGCTTCTTGGAAGGGAAGTTGAGTACATTGACGAGGTTTTCTCCACCAGAGCAATTGAGAGGATAAAAAATGCGAGAATGGGCGATGTAATACTTCTCGAAAACATACGCTTCTATGCAGAGGAGCAGCTGAAGAGGAGTCCCGAAGAGCACTCCAGCAGTTTTATTGTCAGAAAGCTTTACCCCCATTTCGCCATATTCGTCAACGATGCATTTTCTGCATCTCACAGAGCTCATGCCAGCCTTGTAGGCTTTCCACCCGTTATTCCTTCAGTGGCGGGCAGACTTGTGGAAAGAGAAGTATTAGCCTTAACCAAAGCCCTGAAAAGCCCTGGAAGAAAGGTGTTCATCCTGGGAGGAGCAAAGGTGGATGATTCTGTTAAAGTCCTCAAAAACGTACTGATGAATGGAATTGCTGATAAAGTTGTGCTCACAGGCGTCGTCGCCACTTACTTCTTCATGCTCAAAGGTTACGAGATTGGTGAGGAGAACAGGAAGATCGTGGAGGAGAACAAGGGCAGTTTAAGTGACGATGAGATGAGGGAAATTCTGAACAGGTATGGAGATAAAATCGTGCTGCCAGTTGATCTTGGCGTTGAGGTTGATGGTAAGAGAGAGAACATAATTCTCGACGAGCTGGATGGAAAAGGCAGAATTATGGACATTGGCGTTGAAACAATCGAGATGCTGAAAAGTGAGATTCCAGAGTACGATATAGCTGTTATAAACGGCCCGGCAGGGGTCTTTGAAGATGACAGGTTCGCTCTGGGAACGTTTGAGGTGCTTAAAGCTGTCTCCAAAGCAGGATACAGCGTTGTTGGTGGAGGACACATCTCCACCGCTGCAAGGATGATTGGCATCGACAGAAAGATGAGCCACGTTTCTACTGGTGGCGGAGCCAGCCTGATGTTTCTGAGCGGTGAAAAGCTGGTGGCTCTGGAAGTGCTCAGGGAATACTGGGAGAAGCGGTGGAGCCATTATTTTTGAGGTTTCAGCTAAATGAACGCAGGAGTATTTTTCGCCATGCTCTCAGCAGTATCATGGGCTGTTGCCGGCTCGATTTTCAAGAAGGGATTGCTGAGCACCGACACGTTCAACGGAAACTTCATCCGTTCTTTATTTGCGTCAATCTTCTTTGCCCCAATTCTGCTCCTCGAATCGCCCTATGAAGTGTTCAGCATGGATTTCATAACCCTGGCTGTGCTTGTGCTCTCAACCCTCTTCTCTTTCTTCGTAGGCGACCTCCTCTACTTCGCCTCGCTGAAACGCACCGCTGTAAGCGTTGCTCTTCCCTTAGCATCCACCTACCCTGTTTACGTCGTCCTCCTGACAGCGGTGATTTACTCAATCCCCTTCAACCCCTTCACCCTCCTGGCAGCAGTAATGACGGTGCTGGCAGTCTACGTAATCCCGAAGGAGGGGTCAGGAGGCACTTCCGGCTTCCACCTGGCATTGCTCGCTGCGCTTTCGTGGGCTGTGAGCATGATAATGCTGGATTTTCTTACGGCGAGGCTTTCGGTCATCACCGTCGCAACCCTCAGAATGGCCCTGAACGCTGCAATTCTGGCAGCCATAGTTGCACCAAAGCTCAATCTCGACAGAAACGCCATCATATACGCCGGACTGTTTGGCGGAGCCATCTCCGTGATCGGAATTTTCAGCTTCGTTCAGGCCGTCAGCATGATCGGCTCCTGGAGAACCTCGCCAATAGTTGCGACCTCCCCTGTTATCGGTGCGGCCATAAGCAAGGTGTGGCTGGGGGAGAGAATTGACAGAAAAACCATGCTGGCAATAGCCCTTGTCTTTCTATCCGTTCTGCTCTCTTCTATGCCATCCGAAACTGTTTAATTGATGTCAGCCAATCTTCTCAGGATGATAGAAAGGATGAATGGCTGGCTCCTCGACGCCGATTACGTTACCGAAGATGGCAAAGCCGTAATAAGGCTGTGGTGCAGGGATGATGAGGGCATATTCATCGTTTATGACCGCTCGTTCCAGCCCTACTTTTACGCCCTGAAGGACGAGCTAAAAATTCAGGATATTGAGGGGATAAGGGTTCCCACCAAGAAGGAGGTTATCCAGCCCGTCAGAGTTGAGGAAACAACCAGAAAGCTTCTGGGAAAGGAAGTTGAGGTTTTCAAAATCTATGCAAGACACCCCCAGGACGTTCCGAAGCTGAGGGAGGCTGTGAAGAGACTTGCACCAGTTTTTGAAGCTGACATCCCCTTTGCTTACCGCTACCTCATTGACAAAAACCTGGCATGCATGGATGGGATTGCCGTTGAAGGTGAGATCAGAAACGAGAGGGGTTTGAGGTACGTTGAGGCGAAGAGTGTCAGCAGGGAAGAGAAAGCTGATTTTCCGCAGCTCACCATGATGGGCTTCGACTGCGAGATGCTGTCAAGCGTTGGCATGCCAGACCCTGAAAAAGACCCGATAATAGTTATCGGCGTCAAATGCGGGGATTTTGAGGAGATAATAAATGGCGATAACGAGAGGGAGATAATTCTCAGATTCCTGAAGCTGATTAAGGATTTTGACCCGGACATAATAGTGGGTTACAACAGCGACGCCTTTGACTGGCCCTACATCAAGAAGAGGGCTGAGAAGCTGGGAATCAGGCTGTCAGTGGGAAGAGACGGCTCAGACCTGACCATCCGGGGCGGAAGGCCGAGGATTGCAGGAAGGCTCAGCGTTGACCTCTACGACATAGCCATGAGGACGCTGGACGTGAAGGTGAAGACTCTGGAGAACGTGGCTGAATTTCTGGGGACTAAGGTTGAGATTGCCGACATTGAGGCGAGGGACATATACAGGAGGTGGAGCGCTGGAGACAGAGAGGCTGTGCTTCGCTATTCCAGACAGGACGTTCTCAACACCTACTTCATAGCTGAGGAACTGCTGCCCATGTACTACGAGCTCTCAAGGATGATACGGATACCTTTAGACGATGTCGCAAGGAGTGGCAGGGGCAAGCAGGTGGACTGGCTTTTGCTGAGCGAGGCCTACCGCCTGAACGAGCTGGCTCCCAACCCCAGGGAGGTTGAGGAGAGCTACGAGGGAGCCTTTGTTCTGGAACCCGCAAGAGGGTTGCACGAGAACGTCGTCTGCCTGGACTTCGCGTCCATGTACCCCTCAATCATGATTGCCTACAACATCAGCCCCGATACGCTTGTTTTTGGCAGATGCGACGACTGCAACGTTGCACCTGAAGTGGGGCATAAGTTCAGGAAGGAGCCCGATGGATTCTTCAAGAGGATTCTGAGCATGCTGATAGAGAGAAGGAGAGAAATAAAGGAGGAAATGAAGAAGCTGAGCTACGAGAGCAGCGAATACAGGCTTCTGGACATAAAGCAGACCACCCTCAAGGTGCTCACCAACTCCTTCTACGGCTACACCGGCTGGAATCTCGCAAGGTGGTACTGCAGGGAGTGTGCGGAGGCGACAACGGCATGGGGCAGGCACTTCATAAAGACGTCAGCCAGAATTGCGGAGCAGATGGGCTTCGAGGTGCTTTACGGCGATACTGACTCAATCTTTGTGAAGAAGACCGGAATCGGGCTGGAAGAGCTTGAAAATGAAGTGGAGAAGCTTATTGAGCGGCTTTCTCAGGAGCTCCCGGTTCAGATTGAGGTTGACGAGCTTTACTCGGCAATATTCTTCGTTGAAAAGAAGAGGTACGCCGGGCTGACTTCCGACGGCAGGCTGGTTGTGAAGGGGCTTGAGGTGAGAAGAGGGGACTGGTGCGAGCTGGCCAAGAAGGTGCAGAGGGCCGTCATCGAAATCATCCTGAAGGAGAAAAACCCGGAGAAGGCAGCGGACTACGTGAAGGAAATCATAGATGAGATGAAGGCGGGAAAGGTTCCCCTGGAGGACTACGTGATTTACAAGGGGCTGACCAGGAGGCCCGATAGATACGAAAGCGTTCAGGCACACGTGAAGGCGGCGATGAAGGCTGCGAAGAAGGGGATAGTTTACACCATCGGCTCCAAGGTGGGATTTGTTGTGACGAAAGGGGCGGGAAACATAGGAGACAGAGCATTTCCCATTGACCTGATAGAGAGCTTTGACGGAGAGGTTATCACTGATGTGGATGGCAACAAGTACAAGATCGACACAAGCTATTACATCGACAACCAGGTAATTCCTTCAGTTCTGCGAATTCTGGAGAGGTTCGGGTACAGCGAGGCTCAGATAAAGGGCACTTCCCAGCAGAGAACCCTGGATGCGTTCTGGTGAAGGAAATGTTCATCGTTTTCAGGTGCAGAAGGTGCGGGAGGTACCTCTACGCAAGAAGCGATGTGAAGACGAGGAAATGCGTCTGCGGGAAGGTTAACCAGCTTGCAAGCGTGAGGATATTCGGGAAGTTTGAAGATGAGAGAGATGCAATTGAGGCAGTAAGAGAGCTTCAGGGAAGCGGGACAGGTTTCAGGCAGATGAGTGAATTTTTATAGCTCTACATGGAACCAACACCGTGCAATTCAGAACCGTCACCTCTGCATTCCGGAAAACAGGGCGAGGTCAGGATACCAGACGAAGTGAGGGGCCTCTCGAGGGGGCGGTTGGACTGACAGTTTGGACGTTTGAATGTTTGAGCCATCTTGCTGCCAACCGCACCCCTCCACTGCCAGCACCCCCCATGCCTTAAGGTTATATTGGTGGATGTAACACATCAGATGTGGGACGTGCGGACAAGCCATGGTGGTCACTGGAACAGCATGAGGTTTTGCAGCTTCTCGAAACAAAAACTGACGGGCTGAGCGAAGACGAGGTAGCAGAAAGGCTCAAAACCCACGGATACAACACAATCCCGGAAAGGGAAAAGCTCAGCCCCCTTACGGTTTTCCTTCATCAGTTTAAAGACCCCCTCATCTACATCCTGATGGTTTCAGCTGCCGTCCTGTTCTACCTCCAGCAAATCATTGAAATGTGGATAGTCGTGGCTGTAATAGCTGTTAACGCCACCGTTGGCTTCATGCAGGAGTGGAGGGCGGAGAAGACAGTTGAAGCTCTCAAAAAGCTGATGGTTGTGAATGCGAGGGTCAGGAGGAGTGGGACGGTAAGGGATGTGGATGCCACCCTTCTGGTTCCCGGAGACGTGATTCATCTGGAGACCGGCATGAAAGTTCCCGCCGATGCCAGGCTGATTCGAACCATAAATCTGAGAACGGACGAATCCATGCTGACCGGCGAGTCAGAGCCGGTGGACAAAACTTCTGAGCCGGTGGATGCTGACACGCTGCTACCTGACAGGAAGTGCATGGTTTACGCCGGAACGCTGGTGGTCGAAGGTAACGGCGTCGCAATTGTGGTTGCCACCGGAAGCAACACGGAGCTTGGAAAGATAAGCGGGAGTGTTCAGGAGGAGAGGAAGGTAGAAACCCCACTGATAAAGAGAATCAAGAAGTTCGGCAAGCAGCTTTCCCTGCTGGTGATCCTGATATCCATCTTCAATTTCGCCATAGGGGTTGTGAGGGGCTACGATTCCGCTTTCACATTCCTGGCGTCTGTCAGCCTGGCAGTCGCAGTAATTCCAGAATCTCTTCCAGCCCTGATAACAATGTCCCTCGCCATGGGCGTGAGAGACATGGCCAGAAAGAGGGCAGTGGTCAGGAAGCTGCCGGCAGTTGAGACCCTCGGCAGCGTTACGGTAATATGCACCGACAAAACCGGGACGCTGACCCAGAACAGAATGAAAGTCGTGACCGTCCAGACCTTAAACAGAACCTATTCCGTCACCGAAAAGGGCATTTTTGTCAATGGGGTTCAGGTTGACGCTGAAACACAGGCAGACCTGAGAAGCGTTCTTGAAGCTGGGTACATCTGCAACAAGGGGATCGTGGAAAGAAAGGGCGACGAAACAGGATTTCTGGGTGACCCCACCGAGGTTGCACTTCTCGAGGTGGCAGTCAGAGAAGGGATTACTCCAGACTTCGAGCTGATAGACGAAATACCCTTCGATTCAAAGCGGAAATTCATGGCTGTTGCGGTGAGAAAAGACGGTAAAATCATGATTTACGTTAAAGGCTCCCCGGAAGTGGTTGTGGAAATGACCCGGAACGGTCATGCTGGCCTGGCGGAAATATGCGCATCTCAGGGAATCAGAGTCCTGGCCTTTGCCTGCAAGGAGGTGGAGGAGTTCAACGGAATCATCCTGGAGGATCTTGATTTCCTGGGCTTCCAGTGCCTGGTTGACCCTCTCAGAGCGGACAGCCAGGAGAGCGTTGCGAAGTGCAGGGATGCGGGAATAAGGGTCGTGATGATTACCGGTGACCATCCGGCAACTGCCCTCTACATCGCCAGGCAGCTCGGCATAGGTGAAGAAGTGGTCACAGGCTGGGAGCTGGAGAAAATGGATGTCGTGGAAGCGGTTAAAAAATACAACGTGTTCGCCAGAGTTTCCCCCGACCAGAAGCTGGAGATAGTGAAGGCCTTTCAGGAGCTCGGAGAGGTTGTTGCGGTGACTGGTGATGGTGTAAACGACGCTCCCGCCTTAAAAAGGGCGGACATTGGGGTTGCGATGGGCAGCGGAAGCGATGCTGCCAAGGAGGCTGCAGACATCGTTCTGCTGGACGACAGCTTTTCCACCATCGTTGACGCCGTTGAAGAGGGCAGAAACGTCTTCAGGAAGATACAGAGAATAATTGCCTGGACCCTCCCAACCAATGGAGGGGAAGGCATCATCGTCCTCTCCGCCTTTCTCTTAGCTCTCCAGCTTCCCGCTCTGCCGGTTCAGATTCTCTGGATAAATACGGTTACCGCCGTTTTGCTCGGCACAATGCTCGTCTTTGAGCCAATGGAAATGGGGCTTTTGAAGCTGAGACCCACAAGAGGCGAACTCATAAACCGGGTCATTGCAGTTAGGATATTCTACGTCTCGATTCTGATTGTTCTGGTTGCTTACGCAGCGCTGTGGCTCGGAGGCAGCATAAGAGCCATGGCCGTAAACGCAATCATTGCCTGCGAAGCCTGGTACCTGCTCACAGCCCACTCCGAAAAAAGCTTCAGAGATACAAGATTCAGAAACAGGGCTTTGATTTTCGGCATAGTGCTGATCGCCGCAATACAGCTCGCCGTTACAAATACGGCCTTCGGCTCAATACTCAAACTCCAGCCTTTATCTGCTGAGCAGTGGCTCCTGATCGTGGCTCTGTCATCTGCTGTTTTCATAGCTGTTGAGGTGGAGAAGGCACTCAGAAAGCGCTGGAAGAAGAGCTGAGAAAGGCGAGAGAATCGATAAATATCGATAAATTTCGCAAAAGTAATATAATCACTGCCCGCCATAACCCCCATGATTTCATTTCTGATAATTTTCACTCTGGCAGTAGGTCTCTACATGGCCTGGAATATAGGCGCCAACGACGCTGCAAACTCCATGGCGACATCCTATGGAAGCAAGGCCCTGACGCTCAGGCAGATCATCATACTGGCCGGGACTCTGGAGTTTCTCGGAGCTGTCCTCTTTGGAAAGAGGGTGACCCACACAATTGCAAAGGGAATAGTGCCGATAGAGTCGCTTCCAGCAGAGCTCGTAGCCATAGGTGCACTCTCAGCAATCCTCTCAGCCGGTCTGTGGATTACGCTGGCCACATACTACCACCTGCCCGTCTCAACGACCCATTCCGCCGTCGGCGCAATGCTGGGCTTCGGTCTGGCTGCTGCGAGTCAGAGGTACATATCCATTAACAGCATCAACTGGCCTGTGATGTACAAGATAGTTGCGAGCTGGGTCATATCGCCCATTTTCGGGGCTTTTATGGCATTTCTGATCTTCACCCTAATCCGGATGGTTATTTTCGAAAAGTTCGACGTCCAGGCGGTGGAGCACGTTTTCAGGTATCTCCAGGTAGGAACCGCTGCTTACGTCGCCTTTGCCCACGGAAGCAACGACGTGGCGAATGCGACAGCCCCTGTAGCGGCGGCTCTTGGCTACATCGGCGTTGAAACCCCAGTCTGGCTCCTCGCTCTGGGCGGGATTGGGATTGCAGTCGGTATAGCAACCTGGGGCTACAGGGTCATTGAGACGGTGGGCAAGAAGATAACGGAGCTCACACCCACAAGAGGCTTCTCCGCTGAGTTTGCCACGGCAACAACGGTAATCATCGCCAGCTCTTTAGGAATGCCCATTTCCACAACCCACACCCTTGTAGGGAGCGTTATTGGCGTTGGCCTTGCCGGTGGTCTCGCAAGCGTTGACCTGTCGGTGGTGAAGAGGATAGTGGCGTCCTGGCTCCTCACAGTCCCGGTGGCGGCAGGTTTAACTATAGCAATCTACACAGTAGTGGTGGTGCTGATATGAAGTTCATCAGGAGCGTGACCGACGTATTCGGATACTCCCCCTTCGACGCTCTGCACCGCCACGCTGAGCTCTGCGGTCAGGCAGTGGTCAAGCTCAAGGAGCAGTTTGAAGCTTACAGAGAAGGAGATTTCGAGAGGGTTGAGCAGCTCGAGAAGGAGATAGACAACCTGGAGTACCAGGCTGACCTCCTCAAGCAGGAAATAAGGACTCACGTCACAAAATCCCTCATGCTCCCGGTTGACCGGCAGGACTTGCTGAACTTCCTGAAGCCCCAGGACAGCATCATCGACTACTGCGAGCACACCACCCACATGATCACCTACCGCAGGATGTCCATCCCGGACGAAATGTGGTCAGACCTCATGGAGCTGCTGGAGAAGGTAAAGGAGACGGTCATGAAGTATGAAGAGCTCGTCGACCACGTTGCCAAGCTCATAGCCACCTCATTCACGAAAAGGGAGGTTCAGGATGCCATGGAGCACGTTCCGCAGGTGGAGGAGCTTGAGCACCAGTGCGACAAGGTTCAGATAAGGCTGCACAGGAAAATCTACAATGCTGAAAGCATGAACATTCTGGACATTCTCCTGCTGAGAGAACTGGTAATTCAGCTCGGTGAGATAGCAAACAACACTGCAAGGGCTGCAAACGCATTCAGGACGATGGTTCTGAGCAGATAATTGACTATTGATGGTAAGCCATGGGATCGCGTCATTGCGCGCATTAAATTTGGCGCATCATTACAAGAAGTTTGATATCATGTCAAAAATTATTGATAATACCCTCGAAAACTTTATTTAATTTTTACAATAAATCATCATCAATGATGGAGATGAAACCTGAAGCGAAAGACCGCTTCGCCAGATTCGATAGAGGGTTCCTGAGAGATATAGGCATGT
>CAZHKD010000069.1:0-9294 GCA_964533255.1 uncultured archaeon
TGAGCATCAAGGAAATTCCGGTATCCTGGAAGCAGGGCGAAGATACGAAGGTTAGGGTGTGTAGAGATTCTGTGTATATGCTTTCGAGACTCATTAAAATGTACGGCGAGACAAGGGGGAGGATGAGGGGGAAGAAGCTGATAGCCCTCTCTGTCCTGATAGCCCTCCTGATTCTCTCTGCTACAGCCCTCTATGCAGGCGTTGGTAATCTGGTTGACGCCATCTCCAGAGCAGATGTCACATACGTCCTCTACGCCATACTTCTCTACTCCTCCACCTTCCTTCTCAGAGGATTCAGATACAGAATGATTCTGAGAAAACTGGGATTCCCGTCAGCACTCCTGTTTGCTGCAGAGAGCATTGCCATAAGCCAGACGATGAATGTCGTTACTCCGGTGAGAATTGGCGACGCTGCCAGAGCGTACGTTTTCAAAATGAAAGGCGTTCCTTACACCTCATCCTTCAGTGCCTTGGCTGCTGAAAGAATATACGACCTCGCTGCAGTCGTCCTCATCTCGTTTACCTCACTCTTCATGCTCTCAGGAATCTCTGGAATCTCAACTTCCACGCCTTATTACGGCTTGGCTTTTCTGATCTTCATTATCGCTGCCGTTTACGCAGCCTCAAGACTTCAGAATGTGATCGGGGACATTTTTAAAAGAGCAACAGAACTCATAATTGACAGGGCTTCTCCGGTGGTTCTCCTCTTTTCCGTCATCATCTGGACAGTGGATATTCTGGTGTGTCAGCTCGTTCTGATGGCTCTCTCGGCTCCAGCACCAATTGCCTTAACGGCTCTGGCAGTGTCAGCAGGGAACCTTGCAAAGATCCTTCCCATCACACCTGGCGGGATAGGAACATACGAGGCATCGGTGACGGCCATCCTTTCCCTCAGCATTCCCCTGCCATCTGCTTTTGCTGCGGCACTCATAGATCACGCCATAAAAAATATGGTGACGGTGGTTCTGGGGGTCGCCTCCTCAGCCAGGCTTGGACTGAAGCTCTCTGATGTCAGGAGGGCTGGGGATTGATAGGAGTGGTTTTCCTCGTCGTCTTCTCCATCGTCATCTCTCAGACGATCCCGCTGAAGTACTACGCATCACGACCGTTCTCCATTCTGGTTCTCTCACTTCTGGCCTTCATTCTTTCATTCCTCATGCCATTTAAAACGGCCTTTCTCATAGCTTTAACTGCCATGCTGGTAGCAGCTGCGGTGACGCTTTGGAAAAGGAGAAAGCTGAATATTGACGAGAGCGAAGCAGTCTTTCTGATTTTCTTCATCTACTTCCTCTTCCTCCGCTCGCTCGTTCCGGAAGCCATAGGAGCGGAGAAGCTGATGGACATGGCCTTTCTGAATTCCGTGATACACGCCGGGAAATTCCCACCACCAGACCCATTCTTTGCAGGCGGGACCCTGAACTTCTATTACTACTTCGGCTACGTCATTGGAGCCGTCATCACCACGCTGTCTCTATCACCTCCAGAGGTTGGTTTCAACATCAGTCTGGCGTATATAGCAGCTCTCAGTTTTTCCACACTCTACGGCTTCCTGAAAGAACTGATGGACTCAGGGAAGTTCGCTGGAGCAGGAACGATCATAATGCTGTTCTCCGGGAATCTGTATGCCGTAAAGGAGTTCTTTGAGAATCTGGCAGGTGGAAAGACACCTGGATTCCTGTTTTACTGGAATGCCACAAGGGTAATTGATGACGCCACGTATGGTAAAACGATCAACGAGTTTCCTTACTTCTCCTTCATCCACGCAGACCTGCATGCCCACGTTTTTGCAATCCCGCTCAAGCTGCTGACGCTTGCCCTGCTCTATGCATACCTGAATGACAGGAGCAAAGGATATCTCCTCATTCCTGCCCTCTTCTCCCTATTCGCCTCAAACAGCTGGGATTTTCCAATCTTCTTCGTTCTGACGTTTCTGATCGCTGCGGTCAGGGTGAGGAGAGAGTGGATAGCAGTCAAAGTGCCCAAAAACCAGAAAATTCTGAAAGAGCTGACAACTGCCGCAGCTATCTTGAGTCTCTCTGCCGTGTTTACTCTCCTCCTGTTCTCAACAATGGAAGTGGCCTCAGCCAGACCCTTCATAATCTCCGAAAGGAGCGATCCTCTGCAATTCCTTCAGTTCTGGGGTCTGCATTTGCTGCTTGCTTACTGCTATTACTGGCGGGAGTGGAAGCTCATTTTGTCCTCCTTTGCCTTCTCTCTCCTATTCACCCCGGTCCTCCCCGTCGCTCCTCTTGTTATCCCGCTGATGGTGTCGAGCCTGAAGCATCTGAAGCGGGTTGATGACTTTCCATCCGTCCTGACCTTCGTCTTCTCATTAGTCGTTCTATCCACGGAATTCTTCGCCATTGAATCCAGAATGAACACTTTCTTCAAGTTTTATCTTGCCGCGTGGATTCTCATCTCGATACCTGCTGCCTTTGCCTTCAGAGACCTCTGGAAAATCCGGGAAATTGACCTGAGGCCTGTGGCAGCAGTCATCCTTGCCCTCATGCTGGTTTATCCAGCCATAGCAACGCCTGCCAGGCACTACAAGGCCGACTTTAGCCTTGACGGAATGGAGTTCGTCAGGCTCAGAAGCCCGGGAGATTACGAGGCAATTAAGTGGCTGAGGGGTGCGGAGGGAAGAGTTGTTCTCGAAGCAGCCGGAGACTGCTACGGGTATGGCGGCAGAATAGCAGCTTTCGCAGCAAAGCAAACCGTCGTTGCCTGGCAGTGCCATGAAGTACAGTGGAGGGGGAACGGTGAGGAGCTGGTCAGGAGGATGGCTGACGTCAGAACAATCTACACCTCCAAGAACTGCAGCGTGGTGCTTGGCCTGCTTGAGAAATACAATGTGTCGTATGTAGTTGTGGGCTCCTTTGAAAGAGAGATGTACGGAACTGCAACCAACCACTTTGAAAGGTGCGGGCTGGAAAAGGTGTTCGAGAGCGGTGACACGGTTATTTACCGAGTTTTCACGGGGAACGGTAAGGCTGAGAACAAGAGGACATAAATAAAAAACCTCAGAAGAACTCCCGAAGCCTCGTCTGACCCTTCATGTATGCTGCAGTCCTTTTAAGGCTGAAGCCCATTCTTTTGAGCTGAATGATGCTGTAACCTTTTTCAATCAGCCGTGCAGATTTCAAACCGATTCCTGGTAGATACAGCGGTTCATTGACCTCGCCTATTTCTAACCCCCTATCCCTCAGGGCCTCGGCAATTGCCATTTTTGGATCCCGCCTGATGTAGCCATCTTCTATGGCAAGGTTGATGAGCCTCAAATCGTATCCGTAAAGACGCATCAGGGCATCTGCTGCGTAGAGCCTTGCAACCCTCTCTCTCCGCTCAGCCCTTTCAGATTGCAGAGGTGTGCCCCGCACGGGCCGGAAGGGGGAGAGGTAGAACCTCGAAACGCCGAATTTCTCGTAATGCTCGCTCATAACCCTAACAATTTCTTCATCGCTTTCTCCAAGTCCCACGATTACCTGAGTCGTATGGCCTTTTCTCAGACCGGCTCTCTTTGCTCTCTCCACTTCTTCAGCGATCCACCTCTCTCTTCTCAAAATATCTGTCTTGAGACTTTTGACGCTGCTCAGCTCGCCAAGTCGGGATTCAGAAGTTGTTTCGATGTTTATGCTCACTCTTGAGGCGAGCTCGACTGCTCTTTTTATGTGGTCTCTGTCGGCTCCGGGAACAATTTTCAGGTGGAGATAGCCCTTGTGGAACTCTCTTATGAGCTCACCGCACCTCAGAATCCTCTCCATTACCTCATGGCTGTCGCCACTCATGGAGGAGCTTATGAAGGCTCCTTCAACCAGCCCCTTTTCCTTCATGGCCCTGAAAAGCTCTGCTATCTGTTCAGGCGTTGCTTCCACACCCTTTCTCCAGGGATTTGGACAGTAGGAGCAATCGTAATGACAGCGGGTGGAGATGAGTATTTTCAGCAGGTTGACTGTCTTCTTCCCAGCCTTAGCTCTGTAAACCAGCTTTGAAGCGTCATAGCTGCATCTCGCATGGCAGACGTCAAAGCTGCTGCCTTCGATGAGCCTCACCACGTCCTCGAATTTCACCTATGGAGGTTGGCCAAACAACACTTCAGGGTTTCGGGTGGAGTGAAAGTAAACAGGGTGCATCAGCTTCCGTCCAGAAGATATTTATCCTCAAAAATTATTGGCTTTCCAGTGATTCCACATGATTGGTAGCAGGCTTGCCGATGTGGTGGATTCTCTGATAGACACTGCGATGGGCAGGATAAAGGCAGACTTATTGATTGAGAACTGCAACGTGGTTGATGTCGTCACAGGCGATATTTATGAGGCATCAATAGCCATAAAAGGTGACAGGATTGCTTATGTTGGCGATTCAAGCATTCCAGCAACTAAAACAGTTGATGCCCGACGCATGTACGCTGTTCCGGGCTTCATCGACGCCCACGCCCACCCGGATTACTATCTGACTCTCTTCGAGATGGCAAGAATTGCCGTAAAGCACGGAACAACCTGCCTTTTTGCCGAGCCAGATGCTGCTTTCAACGCCATGGGCATTGACGGCTTCCGCCTTTTCGTAGATTGGGCAAAGCGCTGCGATGCCCGAGTCTACATCCTGCTTCCTTTCATATCCCCTCAGGATCCGGGAGCTGAGGATGCGAATTTCGATGCGGATCTGGATGAGCTGGCTGAAATTGCCGGGGAGCTTCTTGTGGGGATGGGGGAAGTTGTGGCGTGGAATGCGTTGATAAATGGTGATGAAGACGTCAGGAGCAAGGTAAGGTGGGCTATCGAAAGAAATCTGAAGGTTCTCGGCCACACTGCGGGGGCAAGAAGGCAGAAGCTGGCTGCATACGCTCCTGTGGCAAGTTCATGCCATGAGGCAATCAATGCTGAGCAGGCCTATGAGAAGCTCAGGAACGGGCTGCATCTGATGGTGAGGCACGGCTCCATCAGGAAGGATCTGTACGATGTTCTGCCTGCAGTGCAAAGGTGTGATGTCTCGTGGATATCTCTCGTTTCTGACGGTGTCGAACCTTCAGATGCTGTGAGTAAAGGATACATGGACTGGGTTGTCAGAGAAGCCATAGAACTCGGCATCGATTCTGTTGATGCCATCAGGATGGTTACGGTGAATCCTGCCAGGTACTACGGCCTGGAGAGGGACCTGGGCATTCTTGCACCGCCCAGATATGCAGACATACTTCTGTTAAAAGATCTGGAAGAGGTTGAGGTTGGCAGAGTTATTGTCGGCGGTCGAATTTATGGTGATTCTGGCAATTCATCAGGTTACGTCTCATCAAAACCCTTCAGCATAATGAACGTGAAAAGAAAGCTGAAGCCAGAGGACATAAAAATCCCAGTAGATGGCAGAGCAAAGCTGAGGATTGCTGAACTTCTAAGCGAGACCGTGAATCGCGAGGTGATACGGGAAGTTGAAGTGAGGGATGGGTGGGCTGAAGGTTATCACAAGGCAGTTCTGGTGGAGAGGTTCAGGGCCAAGTGGCCTCCGGTGGTATCGTTGCTGGACGGATTCGGGTTGAAGAGTGGAGCCATAGCATCTACCGTCTGTTTTGACGAATACAACATCGTTGCTGTGGGATGCACTGACGAAGATATAGCTGCGGCGGTGAACAGAGTAATCGAGCTGAAAGGAGGCATGGTATTTTCTGAAGACGGTGAAGCTGTCGAGGAGCTCAGACTACCGTATGGGGGCGTCATGGCAGAAGAAGCAAAGCACGTGTCAGGAAAATTGCTGAACTTTGAGGAGATGTTGAGGGATAAAGGTGTTGCATTCGAAAAGCCCATCAACGTGCTGCACTTCCTGACCTTCGTAACGCTCCCGGATCTGAAACTCAGCAACCGGGGAATTGTGAAGGTGAGAGAGAGGAAGATCGTGCCTCTTGTGGTGAGTTCCGAATCTGGCTGATCCGGTGCTGGATTGGAGTTGCCTGCCACACTTGGAAATCCCTTAAATACCCATTCAGCCACGAAAGATGAGTGAATCCTAAAAACCAGCGCAACTTGCGATACAACCTGGAGCACAATCCCCTCTTCAAACCCTGGAAGAAAGGGATGAGAAGGGTTGCACTAGTCTACCCCAACAGATACGTGGGCGGCATAACCAACATCGGCCTGCAGTATATTTATGCGAAGATCAACTCGATGGAAGGTTTTGTGTGCGAGAGGTTCTACCTTGACGTTTTCGATGGATTGAGGAGCGTAGAAACCGGAACTCCTCTGAAAGACTTCGATATTGCCCTGTTCTCTCTCCAGTACGAGGAAGACTACTTCAATGCAGTCAGAATAATCCAGAAGAGTGGTTTTTCAGGACTCAGGGTTGCTGGAGGGCCGTGTGTAGCTGAAAATCCCCAGCCACTGCTGGATTACTTTGACGTTTTTGTGATAGGCGAAGTTGAAAACAGCGATGTTCTGGAGAGGGTCCTTCAAGGTGAGATAGAAGGAGAGGGCATCTATCCCGCCAGTGAGGAGGAACTCAAAACAAAAGTGAGGAGACTAAAGCCAGAAAAACTCGAGGATCACCTCCTCACCCAGATCGTAGGAGAGGGGGCTTACGGCAGATGTGTTTTGCTGGAGATCGGCAGAGGGTGCGGTAGGGGCTGCACTTTCTGCGTTGTCAGGCAAATCTATTCTCCCCTCAGGTGGAGAGATGCGGAACTGATTCTCTCTGTGGCTGAAGCCAGCAGAAAAGCTGTAAGCAAGGCGGCGATAATAGCCCCATCCCCCTCCGACCACCCGAAATTTAAAGAGGTAGTGGCAGAGTTGCTGGAGATGGGATATACGATCTCGCCATCTTCAATCAGGGCAGATATGCTTACTCCCGAGCTCATGGAGCTTCTTGCAGAAGCAGGACTGAAAAGTCTCACCATCGCTCCGGAAGCGGGAAGCGAGAGGATGAGAGACGTTCTCAGGAAGGGCATAGATGAGGATAACATCATATCTGCAGCAGAGGTGGCAAAAGAGAATGGTATAAGCTCCATAAAGATGTACTTCATGATTGGTCTGCCCGGAGAGACTGAGAGAGACATCAGAGCCATTGTAGAGCTCACTTCCAAAGTAAAGGAGATAGTGGGCTCTGTGAGCGTTTCCGTCAATCCACTTGTTCCGAAGCCCCATACGCCCCTTCAGTGGATGCCTTATGGTGGAGACTTCTCAGCATCGCCACAGGAAAACCTGAAGAAGCTTGAACAGAGGGCAGGGCTACTAAAAAAGGAGTTCGCCAGAATGGGTGTTAAGGCTGAGGTTGAAAACGCTGAAAAGTTTGCAGTTCAGACAGTCCTTTCAAGAGGTGGAAGAGATGCTTCCGCCCTCCTCACGATGAAACCCAGATTGTCAGCCATCAAAAAATTAGGGTTGGGGAAGTATCTGGGGGAAATGGATGTTAATCAGGAACTCCCGTGGGATTTCATAGACGCGGGATACAAAAAGGGCAGGCTTGTGAGGGAATATGAGTGGGTACTGGAGAGAGCCGGCATCAGCTGATGTCACCACATGCGCAGAAAAGCTCATTTAAGGCGGAAAAGACGTCATCAAAACCTGCGGAGGTTATGGATGACATCCTGATGGGTCTGTAGGGTAGCGTTGTGTACTCCACAAACTCCACAAGCTTCTCCATCAGCTCCGCCAGTACTCCTTCCTCCTCACCAATTTTGACCCTCACCTCGTCCAGATCGGGAACTTCAGCAACATCGCATTTGTTAAAGACCGTCAGCGTTGGGATGGAGAGGCGGAGCGACACCACAGCGCTCTGGGCGATTATTGAAATGAAATTCTGTGGAGTTGACACCTTTGTGGAATCAACGATGAATATGCTGGCACTGAACCCTCTCAGGCTCTCAATAACCTTCTCACCAAAATCAGAGTACAGGAACAGCTCCATCTGGCCGGGGGTGTCGATAATCACGTATTCTGCATCCGGTATGAGGTCGGCAATGTGTTGCTGAGCGACTTCAACGGATTTAAGGAGTGCTCCGTTGACTCCCAGACTGAACTGCTCCATTATCTCTTCCGCCCTTACGAGCTTCCTGATGTTCCACTCCGTTTCATAAATGGGAGGAGATGCAGGGTCTAGATTTACCGTTTCCACCGAATGCCCCTTCTGCCTCAAGTAATCTGAGAAGTTCAGAGTAAAGGTGCTTTTTCCGCTGCCCGCGGTACCAACAACCACGATGTTCACAAAATGGATGGTGTGGATGGGCAAATAAGTTTGTTGGGGCGTTCTAAATGGTCGGGCATTTTCCTTGTCACTTATTCCCCGGCCTGTATCTCAGCAAAGCAGCGATCCCGCCAAAAGCATTTAGAAGCATAGCTCCTTCCTCGCTCTCTGTGGAAAGGAACTCCACATCCGTCCCAACACTCTCAGCAAGCTCCGAAAGTTCGAGAATTACGTCCTTTCTCTCAACCTCCTCCATGTTGACGCTGTCCTTCCTGCAAACCGGAGGTTTCTTTCCGTCTTCCTTTACCGTCACCTCTGCCTCCTCACCGCACATGGGGCAGCGGTAGCGAACCCTTTCAAGGCGCAGGTCTTCACTCAGCAGCAACGTGTCAACCGCCCCCATCTCAAGGTATCTCCTGACCTCTTCCTCGCCGTAGGCAGCTAGGCCGTCCTTCACAACTTCTCCAAGGAACTTCTTCATCAGCCTCTTTTCCCGCATTATGTCGAGCTCCTGCAGAGCGTCCTGAGCTTTCTCCACCAGCTCGTAAAGACCGCTTTCATCAGTATAGCTGGTATCGAACAGACCGATTACCCTCTTCTGAAGCTCGTGATGGAGATATTCGCCCTCATAAAATTCCTCCTTTGTCGGCGATGGGCCGCCTATCAGAATCCCCTGCAGGTCTTCGAGATGCGGAAGAAGAGCCTCATTTGCCCTTTCACCAGCCCTCTTGTAAAACTCGTGAATTGCTATCTGCCTTAATCTCTCGAAACGGACGCTGCTCTGGCCACCCTGCCTGTGCTTCCCCGGAACCGTCGAGGTGACGTAGCTCAGAGCCTCTATTCTCTTGCCCCTGAGAATGCCTATGGTCGCCTCCCTTCTGTCTATGACGATGAGGCCGTAAATCTTCTTCTCCCTGAGCATCTCCTTCAGGGGTTCTAGGTAAAATGTGGAGTCGCAGTGGTACTTGTAGAGGGGCACCGGCTCTGGCGGCTCAATTATCTCGGTGATGTGCTTCTCTCTCCCTCCTCCCAGATCGATCACGCCGCTGATTATGACCATCCCGTTCTCAGGAGGCTTTTTGTAGTGCTTCAAGCGCTGGAGTATTGCCTCGAGCCCGGCCATCACGTTTGTTC
>CAZHKD010000070.1:0-9211 GCA_964533255.1 uncultured archaeon
CTTTATGAGAGGGACGGAATCTTCAGAGGAATTCGTGCGCAGGCAGTGCTTTCTGCCAGAGGAATCAAACCGAAAACGCATGTTGGTGCTATAAGGACATTTGGAAAGGAAATTGTTGAGAAGGGACTGGTTGACAGAAGGTATGGGAGGTATCTGAACGAGGCGTTTGATGCAAGACTTGCAGGGACGTATGAGGTGTTTGCAGAGCCTGAAAAGGAGCTTGCTGAGGAAATTGTCGAGAAGGCCGAGATGTTTGTTGAAACATAAATGGGTGAAGTGGAGCGTTAAAGGAGCTGAGAACATCGGTAACTTGTTGATGGAACACGACCCAAAAATCCCTCTCAGACCATCCGTGTCTTTAGTGAAATCCGGGATTTTCGTGTCCTTTCTGGTTTACGGACTCATCGCGGGAGTGCTGTCAGTTATTTTGTGGCTTAGAGGACCTGATTCCATTTTTCTTCTCAACGCTCCGCCCATCTGGATTGGCGATGCCGTCTACAATCTGGCCATAGACCATATCGGCGACCCCAGCTCCCCGCAAGCCCACTACACGATACCCTGGGCGTTGAGGATACCTCAGGTGTACCTCCTGACGTCTGCGATGTTCTGGGGAGCGGTTGGAGCCGTTTTTGCCTGGATGAAGGCAAAGAGAGAAGTGCTTAATCAGTCATCTGATAAATGAAAAATAATAAAAACTGAAATTACTTGACCCCAAGCAAATTCCTTGCAACAATCAGCTTCTCGATCTCCTTCGCCCCTTCATAAATCTCGGTTATCTTGGCATCCCTGTAGAACTGGTTTATAGGATACTCATCAATGTAGCCGTAGCCGCCGTGGAACTGCAGAGCCCAGTTGCAGGTTTCTACAGCCACTTCTCCAGCATACCACTTGGCCATGGCCGAAAGGGCGTTATCTGGCCTGCCCTGCTCAACCTGCACGGCAGCGGCCCTGTATGTGAGCGTTCTGGCAGCCTCAATTTTCGTTGCCAGCTCCGCAAGCTTGAACTGGATGTACTGGAATGCCGCCAGCGGGACACCAAAGGCCTTCCTCTGCTTCACGTAATCCACGGCCAGCTTGAGGGCACCTCTCGCAATCCCGACAGCCTGGGCAGCAACCCAAACGCGACTGATGTCGAAGAACTCCATCATGTAGTAGAATCCCTTGCCTTCCTCCCCCACCAGATTGTCCTTTGGAACCCTCACGTTGCTCAGGCTTATCTCAGCCGTGTCGCTCGCCCTTATGCCGAGCTTACCCGAAATCTTTGTGGCTTTAAAGCCCTCCCTGTCGGTCTCAACGATGAAGTAGCTGATTCCCCTGTGCCTCTTGTTCCAGTCCTCAACCTCCCTCGTCCTTGCGGTGACAAGTATGAAGTCCGCTACGGTGCCATTCGTTATGAACTGCTTCGTTCCGTTGAGCACCCATTCGTCTCCGTCAAGAACTGCCTTGGTCTTTATGCTTGCCGAGTCGCTTCCCGCATCAGGCTCCGTATTCGCCATGCCCATGATGGCGTCGCCGCTGCACAGCTTCGGAACCCACTTCTCCTTCTGCTCCTCGCTTCCGTGGAGAAGCAGAATTTCCACGCCGAAGACAGGAGTGAGGCATGCGAGAGCCAGGCCGGGATTGACGGCTGAGAACTCCTCCATCACTATCATCTGCTCTATGGGCCCGTATCCTCCGCCGCCGTACTCCTCAGGTATGCTTACAGCGTGAAAGCCCAGCTTTGCACACTTCTTGACGAGCTCCATGGGGTACTTCTCTTCCCTGTCGCACTCAATCGCAAGCTCCTGTGTGAACTCCTTCTCGGCAAATTCCCTTGCTGCTCTCCTTATATCCTCCTGCTCCTCTGTGAAGGTAAAACCAATAGCCATACCACCACCTCGCAACTTCAGGTTAGCCATTACACGATTTTACATGGCATTTTATGTTGCGAAGGAGTATAAAATTCTTTTGGGGTGGATAAATTTACTGAGAGCTTTTAGGGGAACTGGAAAAGTTTAAATAGTTGGAATTCAGAAACCAGAAAAAATCATGACAATTTTCTGAGTGTATTAACCTTACTGGTTCCCATTTTGCTTTAAAAGGCTGAAAATTCGAGAAAGGCTTATATAATGAAAAATGAGTAAATTTGGTGTATGTCGGAGAACGTTGCAGTTATAGGTGTTGGACATTCCAGGTTCGGAATGAGAAAGGACGTCAGCATTCCTGAGCTTGCCTGGGAATCAATCAAGCCTGCTTTGAAGTCTGCAAATGTGGAGCAGAAGGACATTGATTTCTTCGTTGTGGGCAATGCGGGGATGTGGAGCAGTGAAGCGGCGATTCCAGCCCTGATGGCCGAATACGCTGATCTGGCTCCCAAAGGTTCCATGAGGGTTGAGGCAGCATGTGCAACCGGGAATGCTGCAATCAGGGTCGCCTACACAGCCATCCAGAGCGGCGAGGCAGACGTGGTTCTCGTGCTTGGCATTGAAAAGATGCAGGAGTCGCCGAACCCCAACGTAATAGAGCTGATAGGGAGGTTTGGAAGCTACTTCTGGGAGTTCGAGAACTTCGGTCTGACGTTTCCGGGCTACTACGCCCTGCACGCAACCGCTTACATGGCCAAATACGGTGCAACCGAGGAGGACTTTGCAAAGGTTGCTGTCAAGAACCACTACTACGGAGCGAAAAACCCACTGGCTCAATTCCAGAAGGAGATAGACGTCGAAACTGCCCTGAAGAGCCCCTACGTTGCCTGGCCCTTCAAGCTGTTCGACTGCAGCCCCATCACAGACGGCTCAGCCTGCGTCATCCTGGCGAGTGAAGAGGTTGCAAGGGATGTTGATGACAAGATATGGCTCGTATCCCAGGGAGTTGGGACCGGCACTGCAAACCTGAGCAGGCGTGAAGAATTCACGTCCCTTGCCTCAGCCAGATACGCTGCCGAAATAGCCTACAGGAAGGCGGGAATTGACGTTGACGCTCCATACAAGCAGCTCGATGGCGCAAACGTCCACGACTGCTTTACCGCAGCAGAGGTCATAGCATACGAGGACCTCCGCTTCGCCAGGCGTGGTGAGGGAGTGCAGCTGATAAGGGACGAGCAGACCTACATAGGCGGCAGGATTCCAGTGAACATCGACGGCGGGCTTAAGGCAAAGGGTCATCCGATAGGTGCAACCGGCGTAAGTCAGGCTGTGGAGGCATACAAGCAGCTCCTCAGCAAGGCAGAGCCAGGCAGACAGGCGGACATCCAGCACGGAAGGTGGCTGGCCCACAACGTGGGTGGAACGGGTCATTACACGTACATCACAATCTACGGGCTGGATAAGAAGTGAGGTATAAGGGAGGTAAGAGGTGATTTTGGTGAAAGAGCTTAAGGAAATTGTTGAAAAGAACATTGCAGAATTCGGCTTTCCGGTTGTGCAGGATGAGAAGAGCAACGCACTGCAGTGGGTTGACTTGAGGGAACTCAGACTTCGCTACTTCATCTGCATTGAGAACATCAAGCCCTTCTTTGAAGGCCTCAGAGAGGGCAGGCTCATGGCTACGAAGTGCAAGGAGTGTGGAAGGCTATTCTTCCCGCCCCAGAAGGACTGCCCCTCATGCATGGACAGCGAGGTTGAGTGGGTGGAGCTGAAGAAGGAGGGGGTTCTTGAAACGCTGACAGTTCTCTTCGTCCGCCCGCCGAGCTTCTCCGCCTACGACCCCTACACAGTTGCGATAGCGAGGCTGGACGATGGAGTTCGCATCACAGGATGGCTGAAGGGCGATCCGAAAAGCGTGAGGCCCGGGCAGAGGGTGAAGGTTGAAGTGAGCAGGAGAGAAAAAGAAGGGTATTTAATGTATGAGATAGTCCCCGTCCAGGGGTGATAGAGTGGCTTTAGACGTTAAGAAGATTGCAGTTCTCGGCGCTGGAACCATGGGTCATGGGATTGCACAGGTGTGTGCTGCAGCTGGTTACGAGGTGTGGGTGAGGGACATAAAGCAGGAGTTTCTGGACAGGGCGAAGGCGGCAATTGAGAAGAACCTCCAGAAGGCTGTGAAGAAGGGCAAGATGACTGAAGAGAAGGTAAACGAAATTCTGGGCAGGCTGCACTTCACCCTGGAAATGAAGGATGCAGTTGAAGGCGCTGACCTCGTTGTCGAAGCCGTCCCAGAAGTCCTTGAGCTGAAGAAACAGGTGTTTGCTGAGGTTCAGCAGCACGCCAGGCCTGAATGCATCTTCGCCACCAACACATCGGGTCTGAGCATTACCGAAATCGGTAACGCCACTGACAGGCCCGAGAAGTTCCTTGGACTGCACTTCTTCAACCCCGTTCCGGTGATGGCCCTTGTGGAGGTTATAAAGGGCGAGAAGACCAGCGACGAAACCATCAAATTCGGCGTGGAGTTCGTTAAGAGCCTTGGAAAGACGCCGGTGGTTGTCAAGAAGGACGTTCCGGGCTTCATAGTCAACAGGTGCCTTGTGCCCTATCTGGCTCTGGCTGTTGACGATCTCGACAGAGGCGTGGCAACCAAGGAGGAGATTGATGCGACGATGCTATACAACTACGCATCCCCCATGGGCCCAATTGAGCTCGGGGACTTCGTGGGGCTTGACATTCTCTACCTGGGCAACGAGCAGTGGGGTCTTGTTCCGACGCCCAAGGTTCTGAAGGAGAAGTTCGAAGCCAGACAGCTTGGAGCGAAGACGGGCAAGGGCTTCTACGACTGGAGTGCTGGAAGGCCCCAGATACCCAAGGAGCTTGCTGGAAAGTATGATGGCCTCCGCCTTATTGCCCCCATGGTGAACATAGCCAGCGGTCTGATAGAGATGGGGGTTGCAGATGCAAAGGAGATCGACACCGCCATGAAGCTGGGCACCAACATGCCAAAGGGGCCGTGCGAGCTTGCCGACGAGATAGGGCTCGACGCCATCCTGGCAAAGCTGGAAGAGCTTCAGAAGGAGAAGGGATACGACATCTTCAAGCCCACCGAGCTGCTCAAAAAGATGGTTCAGGAGGGCAAACTCGGGAAGAAGACTGGAGAGGGCTTTTACAGCTACACCGGAGTCAGCTACCAGAACATAGCCATCGAGAAGCTGGGAGATGGGATTGCGAAGCTGGTCATCAACAGACCCCACAGGCTGAACGCTCTGACCGTTGAAACCCTTGACGAAATCGTGACTGCTCTGAGGGAGCTCGAGGGCGATGATGAAGTTAGAGTGCTCATCATAACGGGAGCCGGTGACAGGGCTTTCTCCGCCGGCCTGGACCTTCAAGCTACCATGCAGAGCAATGCTTTGGTGCCGTCGGTGGCCATGATGCTTGCAGCCAAGGGACAGGCAGCCTTTACAGCCATCGAGAGATTCCCCAAGCCGGTTATAGCAGCTATAAACGGCTACGCTTTCGGTGGTGGATGCGAGCTCGCAATGGCCTGCGACTTCAGAATAATGTCAAAAGCCGGCCAGATCGGGCTGACGGAGCTTGCTCTGGGCATCATACCCGGCTGGGGAGGAACCCAGAGGATGACCAAGATTCTGGGCATAGCAAAAGCTAAAGAGCTCATCATGCTGGCGAAGAGGCTGAGTGCAGACGAAGCTGAGGCGATTGGGCTCGTCAACAAGGCTGTTGACGCAGACAGGTTCTGGGATGAAGTGATGAGCCTTGCAAAGCAGCTCGCTGCCGGAGCGCCGATTGCGCAGAGAGTTGCCAAGTACGCCATAAACTTCGGCCAGACTCTGCCCGTTGAGATTGGCCAGGCTCTTGAGGCAGCATACTTCGGAATCGTAACGTCCACTGAAGACGTCATAGAGGGCTTCAAGGCGTTCTTCGAGAAGAGAAAGCCGGAGTTCAGGGGCAGGTAATGACAAGAGAAGCAGGTCTGTAAATGTTCAAAACAACATTATTTTTAATTTTAATTCAAAAGCAAATCATTTTAAAACGTTAATTTCAACCGCTGAAGGGAGGTGGATGGTTTGAAAATTATCGTGCTGGCGAAGCATGCAGCAGATCCAGAAAGCGAGATTCATGTGGGAAGCGACGGAAAGAGCGTTGACGAAAGGGGATTGATCTTCGACATCAACGACTGGGATCGCTACGCCATTGAGGAGGCCATCAGGCTCAAGGAGGCTCACGGTGGAGAAGTGGTGGTTGTAGGAGTGGGCAGCAAGTGCGAGGATACCCTGAGGAAATGCCTGGCCATGGGGGCCGACAGGGCTATAAAGATACCCGTGGACACCGGCCTCGACTCCTACCAGACCGCCGAGGTGGTAAAGGAGGCAATCAAGGACGAGGGCTTCGACCTCATTCTGACCGGCCTGATGAGTCAGGACTACAACAATGCCCTTACAGGAGTTATTCTGGCAGGGATGCTGAACATTCCCTTTGCGACGGCTGTTACGGAGATAAAGGTTGAGGACGGCAGGATAGCGGCAAAGAGGGAGCTTGAGGGCGGGCTAAGCGAGGAGGTAACCCTTCCCATGCCCTGCCTGCTAACAATCCAGTCGGGCATCAACGAGCCCAGGTATGTGTCCATCATGGGCATAAAGAGGGCAAAGACCAAGGAGATGAGGGAAGTGGACATCTCACCTGCGACACAGAGCCTTGAAGTGGAGAAGGTGTATCTCCCGCCGGTCAAGAAGGCAGACATGATCACCGGCAGTCCAGATGAGATTGCGGAGAAGCTTATTGAAATATTCAAGGAAAGGGGGTTGCTGTAATGAGGGTTTTTGCGGTTGCAGAACACAGGAGGGGTGAGCTGAATCCCGTAAGCATCGAGCTGCTCAACCTGGCCAACTCGATAAAAGGCGATGGCACAAGCGAGGCAGTTGTGATAGGCAGCGACGTCTCTGCCTTCGCAGAGGAGCTGGCAAGGTATGCTGACAAGGTGTGGAAGATAGAGGATGAGAGCCTTGCAGAGTACAATCCAGAGCTCTACGTTGACGTGCTCATGCAGCTCTTTTCAAAGGAGAAGCCCGACGTTGTTCTGGTAGGAAACACCGCCACGGGCTCAGAATTTGCCCCTTATCTCGCTTCGAAACTCAACGCTCCTGTAGTGACAGATGTTGTGGGCGTGGACGTGAGCAACGGCGTGAAGGTTTCCAGGTACATCTTCCAGGGCAAGCTGTTGGTGGATGTGCTGCTGAGGGAGGCGGAGACGTACGTCATAACAATCAGGCAGGGAGTGTTCAAGGAAGAGCAGGAGGCAAGTGGAGAAATAGTTGATGCAGGAATAAAGCCCGGCGTTACCCCGGCCAGGCAGTTTGTGGGCTTTGTTGAGCCAGAGGTTGGAGAGGTGGACATAAGCCAGGCAGACATCGTAGTTTCGGTTGGCAGGGGTATAGAGGATGCATCAAACATCGAGCTTGCTGAAGAGCTCGCCTCGCTGCTCGGCGGCGTCGTTGCAGGGAGCAGGCCAGTCATCGACAACGGGTGGCTGCCCAAGGACAGGCAGGTTGGTATCTCAGGCAAGACTGTGAAGCCGAAGCTTTACCTTGCACTGGGCATAAGCGGGGCGTTTCAGCACATAATGGGTATGAAGGACAGCGAGCTCATAATCGCCATAAACAAGGACCCTGAGGCGCCCATATTCGGTGTAGCCCATTACGGAATCGTTGGAGACATCTTCGAGATCGTTCCGGAGCTCGTGGAGAAGCTCAAAGAGGTGAAAGGTTAAAGCTCCATCAATTTTATATTAATTTTTGATTGAATCGTACTGCCAGTTAAGTCAAAATTTATGGCGATAGCCTGGCAGCAGTACCACACGAATACTGAAACACGCCAAAATATATTTTATTCAACCCCTTCACCTCTCCCTGAATGCTTTCGGTCATCATCGCAGCATACCGGACAAAGGGGCTCATTGAGGAGAATCTGGAAAGGCTGAAAGATTTTGGTGATCCCGGTGATTTTGAGGTCATAATCGCGGCAGACGAGCCTGACGAAGAGCTGCTGAGCCTCATCGCAGAGAAGGGTTTGAAGGCCAGCATAAGCAGCACGAGGAGGGGAAAGTGGAGGGCTTTGAATGACGCTGTAAAGCTTGCAAACCATCCCTACATCCTGTTTCTGGACAGCGATACCCTCATAGAGAGTCTGCCCGAAAACTATGAGGAATTCGATGCCGTGGAAATTCGAAAAGAGGTCTTCCGGGACGGTTTCTGGAGCTGGCTCGTGAACATAGACTACATGAACATGTTCATGGCGGCAAAGCTGGCTGAGAAGCTTAAGGGCTGCTTAGGCCTCAATGGGGCAGCGTTCATAGTCAGAAAAGACGTCATCCAGGAGCTCGGGGGATTCAATTCAACCGTGACGGAGGATGCTGAGCTCGGAGTGAGAATGGCATTCAACGGCTACCGCTTCGGGACAGGCGGCAAGGCTTTGACTAAAGCCCCCGATTTTGCCGGGTGGCTGAGGCAGAGAAAGAGGTGGGCGGCCGGAGGGGCGGAAATCGTGCTGAACTACTTCTGGAATTTCTTAAAGAAACCTCTGCTCACCCTGCCCGCCCTGATACTCATATTTCCTGCCCTGATCGGATTGATTATTAACCTGATTCTGCCGGACAATCTTGGTTTAAAGCTTGCATACCTGCTCGTCCCCCTGATCTACTTCCTACCCACCATTTTCTCCACGTTTATCCTTATCGCCATCCACCACCTCTACTCCCTTCAGAATTTCCTCCAGCTTGCATTTACATTCATAGCGTGGTGCACCTTCATGGCTATTGCAGCCAGAAAGCTGAGATGGGGCGTTAATCTGCCGGTGCTGCTGGCGATGCTTCCCTTCTACTTCCTGATTTACTCCCCGCTGTGGACAATGCTGTCCCTCACGACCTTCCTGAGGGTGCTGGTGATGAGGCTGATAGGGAAGCGATACGTGCCTGAGGACTGGGCGGTTTGATGTTTCATGGCCCGCTAGCACCACCAGCCCGTTCTGCCGGGGCACGTGGCGTTTCTGACGTTAATCTGACCGTCCTGGATATAGATGACGTAGGTTTCGTTGGTGGCGTTGATTCTCAGGTACACGGAATATTCGTCGTACTTCTCTCCGGTTATCGGGTTGATGAATCCTGAAACAAGCCAGATGTAATACTCCCTTCCTGCTATAATTTTCCTGACCTGTGAATCGTTCAGGGCTTTTTGGAGAATCTCTTCCCTTTCTTCGCCTCTAACGCCTACAGGAACGACGGTTTTGACGTAGGGATATATGCGAATATCTGAAAGGCTTCCGTTCTCCTGAACGTAAAAGCTGACGTG
>CAZHKD010000071.1:0-9145 GCA_964533255.1 uncultured archaeon
CGTCCATGCGTGGTGATGGTTTTGTAGGGTCGCTGATGAAGAACGCATCCAGGGATGTCACGGAATCGAGGACAACAAGTATTCCTGGAGATGGCTTGAGCTCCTCTATTATGTTAAGCAGGTGTTCAGGGTCTTTAATCTCGTGATAAACAACGTTATCAGCTTCGAAATCAGATGATTCAAAGTTTCTGTCCACCTTCAGGTATATGCACGCATCAAACTGCTTTGCCAGCATGTGTGCAAAGGTCGTTTTTCCGACCATTGGGGAGCCGTACAGGATGACAAGCTTTCCCGTCAGCTTACTTCTGAGGTCGAGGTCCTTAGCTTCCCTATGGAAGAGCCTTGTTTCTTTGGTCGGTGCTGGCCTCTGGGCTGCCCAGTCAACAGACAGAGATGTCTTCCACAGCTCTGCCAGGTGGACACATCCCAGGGCAGGCTCGACCTTGAAGGACTCACACGTACACTTTGCCATTATTATGTCATTGTGTACATAACCACAGCACGCTTCCCCGCTCTCAAATTCTGCAACCCTGATCTGTCTTTTGCCCATCTTACTTGTGTAAAATGCCGTTTCACCCCTGATCTCTTCTGGAATCTCCTCCTCAGATTCGTAAACATCCTTGACGTTGTAGACCTCCATCATCATTTCAAAGTCATCTTTTGTGTACTTGTGGAACTCTATATCAATAAGCTCCTCGGTCTTTGGCTTGGCCTTCCTCTTTCCCTTCTTCTTCTTTGGCTTTTCCTCCTCCTTCTTCTCTTCCTCTTCTTTCTTCTCCTCCTTTTCAAGCATCTCAGCAGCCGTCTCAAACTCCTCAAGCCCCATACTCCTACCTCCCAATAGTTACCTGCCTAAACAGCTTCCAGAGAGCGTTTTGATAACCGCAGCTGCACTGCACCCAGATCCATAGCTTCTTACCCAGGGATTCGATGAAGAGCCCTCCATCGTGCTCCTCGAAGCAGTAGTAGTAGTAAACTCTGCTCAGCCGTGCACCGCAGCCGATACATAACATCTCATCCTTGTTCTTCTCCACAAACCTGTACACATCATCCAGACTCCTGAAAGACATCCCGTCATAGTGCCCCATATCTCCATCACCTCCCACTCTATGGTAATTCTTCCCAGAAGTATATAAAGGTTTTTCGTGTGTACTGAAACTATTTTAAGAACAGGCAGCCTTCGCAAAACTCCTCGATTACCTCATCCACTCTGACCGGTAGCTTTTCCGTCCACTCTGCCCCACACCTGGGGCACCTGAACCTCACCGTATGCAGTGAAATATCCGAAACATTCACAACCCTGTCAATATTTGCGATGTTGATATCCACGTCGATGTTGACATCGATGTCGAGATTGCCAAACCTTGTTCTGTTTATAATCTCGTTGTACGCTTTAGTTATCTCCTCGAACTTCTCTCTCGCTTCAGGGCTGGGGTTTAAGTCTGGATGGTACTTCCTGGCAAGTCTCCTGTAAGCTTTCTTGACCTCCTCAATTGAGGCTCCAGGAGTAAGGCCGAGCACTTCATAAGGGTTCAGGGGTGTGTGGGGCAGCGGGAGCAGGAAAATACGATGAGTCATGTCGGTGGAGGCAGAAGTTTTTCTATAAGTCGAGCTCCCGCTGCCTATCCACCTCCCTGAACCTTCTCAAGTTTTATTCTAACTATGTCACCTTTTTTTACGTTTAGAGTCTCGCAGAGTACTTTTGGGATCGTTATTCTGAAGTTGGTTCCAACTCTAAGGATCGTTGTTTCACTGTCGTTTATCGTAACTCTTACAACATCTCCCTCTTTCAGCTCCAGCTTCTCCACTACAGGTTCCGGCAATTTTAAACGATTCTCGACCCCTACTTTAACTTCAGTTATCGCATCCCGCATCAGGGTATAATCTACCGAAAAATTATTTAAGCTTTATTCTTATCCTAACCTTATGCCAACGATAGGTATTGATTTGGGAACGACCTCTTCTGAAGCATGCTATGTTGGAGAGGATGGAAAGCCGGTAATCATACCAGCTGCTGAAGGGAACCCCTATGGAGGCAAGAACTTCCCAAGTGTCGTTGCATTCAAGCCCGACGGAACCAGGTTGGTTGGAGTTACAGCCAAACGATACCCTGGAGAGAAGATCACTGAAGTTAAGAGGCTCATGGGCACCAACAGGAAGATCCATGTTAAGACAATCGGTAAGGAGTTTACACCCCAGGAAATCTCTGCCTTCATTCTCCAGAAGATAAAGCAGGACGCAGAGACGTTTCTAAACCAGCCGGTTGAGGCAGCTGTTATAACAGTGCCGGCGTACTTCGATGATAATCAGAGGCAAGCAACCAAGGATGCTGCCAGAATTGCGGGCATTGAGGTAAAGAGAATCATAAACGAGCCTACCGCTGCTGCTATTGCTTACGGGCTCGGCAGGGAAGGGGAGTACAAAGTAGCAGTACTGGACCTGGGAGGTGGAACCTTTGACGTTACCATCATGGAAGTCGGTGAAGGTGTTTTCCAGGTTCTCTCAACATCCGGAGATTCGCATCTCGGTGGCTGCGACATGGATGAAGCACTGGCGAGATGGCTGGCTGATGTGTTCTCTGCTGACTATGATAGCAATGAGGCTAAACTGAAGGAGCTTGCCGAAAGGGCCAAGCACGAGCTGACGGCCCTACCATCAACAACGGTGTTCTGGGACTCCCAGGAAGTTGACATCACCAGGTCCAAGTTCGAGGACATAATCCAGCCAGTACTTGCCAAGCTTGAGCCACCCATCCAGGATGCCCTCGATGAAGCAGGCCTCACTCCAGGACAGATCGATAAGGTCCTGCTGATTGGTGGGGCCACAAAGGTGCCGGCTGTAAGGGAGAAGTTCGCTTCCATTTTCGGCAGCGAGAAAATCGTCGGTGGGGTAGACCCCATGACTGCCGTAGCCGTCGGAGCCGGCATATACGCTGCCGTCCTGGATGGGCGAATCAAGGATGAGGCCTTATTAATAGACGTGATTCCGCTGTCGCTGGGTGTCAGGATCAAAGGAGGATTGATGAGCAAGATCATCCCCAGGAACACACCCATCCCGACTAAGGCCTCCAGGATGTTCACAACCGTTGAGGACTTCCAGACCGAGGTTGAGGTTGAAGTGTACCAGGGGGAGAGGGAATTCGTAGAGGATAACGTGTACCTGGGGAAGCTCCTGCTGAAGGGCATCCCACCTGCCCCAGCTGGTGTTCCCAAAATAGAGGTTACCTTTGAGGTGGACGAGAACGGAATCATCCTGGTGACGGCAGAGGACAAAGGAACCGGCAGGAAGGAGTCTGTTAAAATAGAGGCTCCTCACAGGTTAAGTGAGGAGGAAATACAGAGAATGGTCGAAGAGGCTCAGAGGTATGCTGAAGAGGACAAGAGAAGGAGAGAGGCTATCGAAGTTCAGGATAAGGCTTCAAGGCTGGTTAGGATTGCCAGAGAAGTTGAAGCTGATGAGAACATAAAGGACAAAGGCCGTATACCGGAGCTGAGGAGAGATCTGGAATGGGCCAAGGACATCAACGAAATGAAGAAGAAGATAAAGGAGCTGGAGGATGAGCTTAAGAGAGTTGCTGAAAAGCTTTACAAGAAATGATGCTCAGGCTTTTCGACAGAAAGGAAAGAAGAAGATGTATGGAGTGTGAGTTCTGGAGACCTACGACTGAGATTATGGGAGTCTGCATTCACCCAGATAAAAGAAACGTTACAAAGCTCGGTGACCAGGGTTGCAGAAACTTTCAAAAATTTAAGAGTGGTAAATAAGCTATGAAAACTGAGGAGAAACTGGCAATCCTGGGAGTCTTGAATGTCGTCGACTGGTTGTTAACGCTGCACGCTGTTAGCATAGGGGCTACAGAGCTTAACCCACTTATCGCCGAATTCGTGGACGAACCTCTGAAGTTCACAGCCATAAAGCTCGGTGTTGGTAGTGGTGCTGTCCTTGCTGCTTCAGTCATGGCCCCAAGAATAGAACCAGGAACAACAAAACAAATCGCAGAATTCCTGATAAACGTATTGCTGGTTGCTTACGCTGCTATCACCGTTTCAAATGTTGTTCAGCTCATTTATTACTACATGACTCACTGATGAGATCCTGTATCTACGATCTGGTTAAGAACGTCCTGGGCTCCCCAGCCCGTCAGGAAGGAGACAGCGAATATTTTATACAGTTGCCCTTCCGGAACCTCGAAACCTGCAAGGATGACTATTGAGGCGATAAGAGCCATTATGAGCGAGACAGTAAACGTTATGGCATACCTGATGTCGAATGTTAGATTAGGGTTCTCTTTAGCTTTTCTTAAATAAGGTAAAATTATCCTGGACAGACTGCCCAGGAAGATGCCCAGGAATGCAACAATCCACGCCTCCATCTCACACACCTTTCAGTCTCTCTACTTCTTTTTTGAGCTCATCTCTCTCTTTCCTTAGTTTCTCTATTTCCCTGATCAGCCTTTCTGTCTCATTGGCTGCCCCTTCTTGCATTACAGAGTCCTCAAGGGACATGAAGTTCTCAGCGACGTCGCTGGCTGAGATAATCATCGAAAGCAGGGCGAGCATGCCCCTGGAAGCTTTGGCCATCCTGACGTTGAAGGGGAGATCCTTCCTCCTGAACGCCGAAAGTAAACTGTACACTGCTGAGCCATACATCTGCCCCGCTTTCCTGCCGTAATCGATTATTTCCTCAGTAGATTCAGCTATCTCAATTGGGTTCAGTGGCATAATGCCTCGCTTTATCGCTTCCTCTACTGTCATCTCTTTTATGTCCCTTATATCGAAAGCAGGGATGATATCCTTATTCCCCGCTTCCTCCTTCTGCTGCTCCTTTTTCTTCTTCTCTACCATAAATTTCCACCCCCTCTACATTCATACCTCTCAAAAATGCCTCTACCATATCTATAAGCTCCTCACTCCCACTAAAAAATAACGTAACCCCTGTTTCGGTTACCTGGCATTTTATCTCTTTTAGATCGTAGTCATCGGCAAAAACCTTGAACAGCAGCGGGTGTTCTTCCCTAAGGCCGTTGATAAGATCGAAGAAGCGTTCCTCGAAAAGGTGTTTTTTGTCAGCATCCATTTCAAGCTCCACTCTGATACCATCTTTAAGGTAAACTCTTGTTGCCTTTATGTTGTACTCCTCTTCCATAGCCTGACCGAGAACAGAGAGCCTCTCCATCATGTACTTTCTGAACCAGTCTATTTTAACGGCGTGCTTCAGGAATTCCTTGATCCCTATTGCCTTTATGTACTCAAACAGCTTTCCCGTGTCAATCTCCATGCTCCTCCCTCCATTCGCATTCCAGGTAATGATACACCGCTTCAGCTATTGCCTCACTCGTCGCAGCTTTACCCGTCCTCTTCTTCAACTCCTCAAGATCGTCCTCAAACAGAACAGTACCATACATTCTCAACCTATACGGATGAGCCAACCTCACCACCTCACTCAATTTGTATTGAGAAGGCCTGGCCGGGAATTCTGGAGACATTCATCTTAAGCTCCGTCTCCGGCTTCGGCTCTTCCTTTTTCTCCTCCACTTTTTTCTCCTCCACCTTCTTCTTCCTTTCCCTGAAGAGCTTTGACTCATCCACTCCTGCCCTCTTTGCCAGGTATATCGCTCCGGCCTGCATCAGAGCTGCTGCTGCACCCACAAGCCCAACGAGAGCCTCTCCACCATCAGCCACGTTTTGAGTTAGGAGCTTTGCAGCTTCCTCAGGCCGTCCCTGGTCGGCGAGCTTCCTGGCGATATAGGCAATCGTCTCCGTCTTTGTTTTGTGTGGCTCAATGAAGAGAACATCGAATATACTCTCTCCTTTCTTTTCTCCCTTCAAAGTCTCCATCGTCTCCTTGAGCATCCTGAGCTTCTCATCCTGGATGAGTCGGTGGATCTCTTCAATTACGGCATCTACTGGATCTCCCTTTGCTTCCCCTGCAATCCTTGAAAGTACTTCTTCCTCCAGTTTCCTCTTCTGCTCTTCCAGCTTTTCCTTTAGTTTCCTTTCAAGTGATTCCTCCCTCTCAATGAGCCACTGGGGAGGTTCGACGTCGGTAACTTCAATCCAGTCCTGGCTTACCACTCTTCCCTGGGCATCCAAGCCTTCGACCTTGAAGATCCCTCCACCTCCGACGGCATCGACGAGCTCTTTTTCACTGGGGAAGTGCTGAAAAGTGACGTCGGTTTGGTAGAGCCTTGAATTTCTGGTTCTTTTTATTTTAACTCTATATTCAACAACTGGATAAGTTATTCGAGTGTCGAAGATTCGGAATGTACGCCTCTTAACTATCTTACCGTCCCTTCGCTCCTCTACGAGCCAAATTCCACCACCGAGCTCCTCCCTTATTCGCTGTTCAGTCTCAGCTAAATTCTCCTCCTCCCACCATCCCTCCGGGAAAAGGAGCTCTGTATCGACGTCGTCAACTGTCTTATACCTCTCTCCGTCTCTCAATTTGAACTTTAGAATCACCTGGCGGTTCTCGAAAGTCCCTGAGGGTTTATCGTCCTTACCAAGACCTAAAATTTTCTTCATTCTTCGCTCACCTAAGTGTATAGTGAGGGGGGACTTATTTTAACCTTTCGTTACCTTACCTAATTTGATTTAGGAGCCTTTTATGGAGTTGGGTTTATGAGAGAATATTTTTAGGAGTGTCTAAAAGTGCTAAGTGTTCCAGGTGTTCCAACCTACATTACTCTTTTATTTTCGCTATTGTATACTGTAGTATATACATACCCTCTATCGTTGAGTGGTTGCCAGAATTATATACTATAGTAGACAATAGCAAAAATAAAAGAGTAAACCAGGTTAGAACACTTAGAACACTTAGCACTTTTAGATGTCCCTAAAGTTCTAAGCATTCCATGTTGAAATCGAAAATTTTTTAACAACCCACAAACTAATTAAAATTAAAATAAAAAAGGGATCTGGGATGGACATATCGGATTATGTCAAAAAGTTATATGAACCTTTCGAGTCAAGTTTCCAGCTATATCTTGACGAGCTTGAGGAAATGTCAACTAAAGATGAGAAGGCAGCGGAGCTGTACAAGAAGTACTCAGTCCTCAATGATCCAACAATACCTCAGGACATTCTAAACAGGATCTACGCTGGTTTTATTTACGAGCACTATTTGGCTACAACAGGAACCCCTAAAGTTGTTACGAAGAAGAGAGAAATCTTGTACGAGACCCTCACAAACTATGTCATACTTAAATTCTGCATAGTGACATTCAATAAAATAGTTTATATTTATAAAAACAATATGTTCATCGAAAACAAAGGAGAGGTCGAAAAGGAGATTAAAAGAATCCTAACCTTACAGGGAATCAGCGAAACAAGAACGATAAGATATGTGGTTTCAGAAGTAATGCAGAGGGTTGTGTGGGATACTTTTTTCAGGGAGTTTCCTTTTAACAGGCTGAGAGGAGAATTTATACCACTTAGAAATGGGGTGCTATGGAGAGGTCCGGAATACAGATTGTTCCCACATAGCCCGGCTTTCGGCTATTCCTATCGACTTCCAATCAACTACAATCCAGAGGCAAAATGTGAGAAGATAGACAAATTCATATCAGAGATCGTCGATGAGAAAAACAGGCCAATTCTCTACGAAATACCAGCGTTATGCCTCTTGCAGAGCCGGAGATACGATTATTCATACATGCTTGTCGGCTCAGGTGCAAATGGAAAGAGCACGTATTTAGATATGTTACAGTTTTTTCTCGGAAAGGAAAACGTTGCTAATGTGAGTTTACAGGAGCTTGTGCAGGATAAATACAAAGCAGCTCAGCTTGTTGGCAAGCTTGCTAACATTTACGCCGATATTCCTAAAAAAGCGTTGAAGGACACGGGTAAGTTCAAAATGTTGGTCTCTGGAGACCGGATGACAGTAGAAAGGAAGTATAAAGACCCCTTTGAATTCGAGAACGTAGCAAAACTCATATTTTCATCCAACGAGCTTCCAGAGGTTAATGATCGTACAGAGGCTTTCTGGCGTCGCTGGATTCTGATCGAATTCCCCAGGAAGTTTCCACCGAACCCTCAGTTGCTGGATGAGCTTACAACCGATGAAGAGCTCAGCGGTTTTTTAAATAAGGTTCTTGAGTACATGTCTAAGATAGAGCTCAGAGGTGTAACGCAGACAGAGGTCGTTGAGAAACTAAAGCAGGAGTGGATGAAGAGGGCTAACAGCATTTATGGTTTTGCCCATGATTGCCTTGAGAAGGCCCCAGGACATTATGAGGTAAAGGATGAAGTGTACAGTTACTATGTGGAGTACTGCAAGCAGCACAACTACAATGTGATAAGCAAGAACATCTTTGCCCAGGAGCTTCAGAAGTACGTTCCTATTAAATCTCGCAGGAGAAAGATTGGTACTGAAAAAGTTTACGTTTGGGAGGGTATTAGACTTAAGAGAGAGTACTTTGAAGACTTTGAAGAAGAGGAAGAGCAAACAACGACATTAAGCGATTACAGCGATTATGATGAATGGGAACTTGATGATTTAATTTAAATGGGGGGAGGTTTATGAGTGAGCCCTGGATTAGTGAAAATAGTATGTTTGGGGATCGGGTGGAAGGTTTGTGCCCTATACTAAAGGAAGCATGTAGGAGAAGTTGTAGGTGGCATCTTGCGACGGGACAGTGTGCCGTGTCGGTAATTGCAATCAGGCTCGATGCTCTCGTCGAGGGAGTGCCGGTTGTTAGGCTCTTTGAAAAAAGAAGGAGTAGATCTGGCTCGGTCGGAGGGGTTTAATGATGTTTCGGACTGAGAAGGAGATTAGAGAGGAGATAAGAAGATTAGAGGAAGAAAAATACCAGTTAACTAAGAAGTACAGGGAAAAAATAGAGGAACTGAAGGATCTCCTTAGGCTAAATATCGAGAAGGATGAGGTAACCCAGTATTACTTCTACCTCACCGAGGATAAGCTCGTATGTGAGAAATACGCATCGGGAGCGGAGTTATACGTTGATATTGACAGGGAAACACTGAACAAGCTCTTTTCATGGTTAGTCGGTTTGAAGGCTATTGAGCCTGAGGAGGGTTAATGATGTCTCTGGCTCAGAGGAATCAGAAGGCCTATAACAACGGCCTCAGGGGTGAGCAGTACGCTCTATCGCTTTTCAGAGACCACATCGAGTTAATCGACAGGC
>CAZHKD010000072.1:0-9125 GCA_964533255.1 uncultured archaeon
TAGTGTTATCATTGGATATTGACAACAATTCTAAATCAATGGATAAAAGGGGATAGGTCAGTACCCCTCTAGTTAGATGTGCCAAAACCCGACAGCTTACCGGTTCTGTACCCCTCCATGTCCAGCAGGACGTATTTGAACCCGATCTTCCTCAACCTGTCTGCAATTTCATCCATGACTTCCTGGCTGAAGAACTTCTGCCTCTCGTCTCTGTCAACTTCTATGACTGCCATGCCATTGAAGTTTCTGACCCTGACCTGCCTCACTCCGGCAACCTCTATGATGACGTTCTCAGCCTCGTCAACCATTTTCAGTCTCTCTTCATCTATTTTTATGCCGAAGGGGATGCGTGACGCTAGGCATGCAAGGGAGGGCTTATTGTAAAACGAATAGCCCATGCTTCTCGCCACCTCTCTTATCTCCTCCTTCGTAAAGCCGAACTCCGCCCAGGGGCTGTGAACGATTTCGAACTCTTTAATGGCTTTGTAACCGGGCCTGTGGCCTTTCAGCTCACTTGCATTCGTGCCTTCGAAGACTGCAGAGAAGCCTTTTTCCTTTGCATACTTCACCATTGCTGAAAGGAGGTGCCTTTTGCAGAAGTAGCACCTTTCCGGGCTGTTCTCAACGAAACCTTCGCTCTCCAGCTCGTTTATCTGGATGAACTCGTGCCTGATTCCGATTTCCTGAGCTATCTGCCTCGCTTCTTCAACCTCTCTGCTTGGAGTTGTTGGCGAAAGGGCTGTTACAGCGAGAGCTCCGTCTTTCAGAACCTCATAGCTCACTGCGGCCAGCGTTGAACTGTCAACGCCGCCACTGAAGGCTATGATGACGCCGTCGAACGTTTTTATGAACTCCTTTAGCTTGTGGAGTTTTTCAGAGATTTTTGGATTCAGAGCGCGGGTACTTGTGAGACTCATGGTGTATGTTATACCTCCTTCTGAATAAATAGCTTCTCCAGAATTTTTTCGTGATACGCCTTGTCCGGGTTTTCGAACTCCACCCATATAACGGCATTGCCCATGGAGAAGAAGTAGTGTGTTCCACCCATTCCGTAAACCCTGTATGCTTTGAATGGCTTATCCACGTTTTCAGGCTCAGAGAAAAACTGCGAAACTTTAGCAGCCATCCTCTCAACGTACTGCTGAGCGAGCTCAGGAGTTTCGGCATATGCAATCCAGACCTTAATCTTTCCAGCCCCAATGTACTCCCGTATTTCTGCATCTACAATTTCAAATTTGCCCATGTGGAGCCTCTTGACCTGCTCTATCGCCTCTTCACCCTTAACACTGTTCACGAGCCTGAGTTCGGTGGAGCCAGCATACTGCAGTGCATAGTTCAGGAATGCTATGAGTTGTTTCCTGGCGTTCACGTCGTCCGGGACAGTAGAGTAGCCAAGATAAACCATCTTCTTGCCATTTATCTCGATAACGTTACCATCAGCATCGAGGATGTAGAACTCAGGCGTTCCTGTAATTCCATACTTTGCGACAATGGCTTTATCCTTGTTGAAGTCAACCTTTACGGGTATGAAATTCGCAAATGCCTGCTGCAGGTCAGGATACTTGGCCAGATCATTCATGAAAATTTTGCAGACGTAGCACGTTTCTGAGTGCACGACCATTACTACAAGCTTCCCCTGCTCTCTGGCGAGCCTCAGCCCCTCTTCGTAGCTGTAAAATTTTATGGGATCCTCCACTTCATCGAGGGTTTTTGAATATATTATAAGGGCAGCCCCGGCAACAATGAGGGCTAGAGCTATCAGATAGGTAATCCTGCTTTCTCCCATGCAATTATCCCTCCATCAAGGTCATATATATTCTTGTACCCCATCTGGGCCAGCTTCGATGCGGCAATTTTACTCATGTGACCGCTTCTGCAGTAAACCAGGATTGGCGTGTTTTTGTCCTTCGGCAGAAGGTCCTGCATTTCCTCTATTTTGTCATAAGGTATCCAGACATCGGTTCCGTTGAGGTGCTTCTGTTCAGGCACGTGCACGTCGATCACGAAGGCGTCCTCGTTCTGCATGAGTCTGTAGAATTCCTGGGGCGAAACGCTCTCAAATGCTTTTTCTCTCGGAAAGAGCATGTAGCTGTTGTAAGCGATAAAGGCAACAACAATACCTATGGCAATAGCGGTAATGATCCGGGAGTTCATGATTCTGCACCACATGCAAAAATTAAAAAAGTTTTGGGATTAGTTACATGATGCGTGACACTTGCATATTCCTTTTTTAACTCTGCTCACCTTTACGACCTTCATGCAATTTGCTTTACAGTTAACGTATAAAAAGTTTGCCAGGATACTCGCATTTCCCGACAGGGTTCAAGTGAAAGCTGTAGAAGAACTCTCGGCTATACGAACCTTCCTGACCCCGCCCCATTGTCCTGCTTACCTTCGAGCACGCTAACTACGTTAAGAACCCTCAGCGTGTTGGTTGTACCCGGCTCACCAAACGGAAAACCTGAGGTTACCACGATCTGGCCGCGCTCACCTAAAATTCCCAGCCTCAGCCCCTCTTGGACCACTTCACGTATCAGCTCTTCAATGGCCGCATCCTGAGATGCCAGCATCAGAGGGATGCACCCCCAGACAAGAGAGAGTCTCCTGAGCGTCCTGTGGTCATGGGCCGCAACAAGTATCGGAACAGGTGGCCGGTACCTGGAGAGCTGAATTGCTGACGTGCCGGTTCGGGTGAAGGTTACCACTGCATCAGCTCCAAGCTCTGCTGAGATTTTGGCTGCTGAGCTGGCTATCGATTCTGTTACGGTTTTTGAAGGAAGCTCCGGCAGGTAAGGATACATTGATTCGGCCTTCTTTATGATTCTGTCCATCATCCTTACAGCCTCAACAGGATACTTCCCGGCAGCAGTCTCTTCGGAGAGCATCACAGCATCGCTTCCGTCCAGAACCGCATTGGCGACATCAGTCACCTCTGCTCTTGTGGGCTGAGCCTGAACCACCATGGACTTCAGCATCTGAGTAGCAGTTATAACCGGTTTCCCCACTCTGTTTGCCATCTTTATGGCCATTTTCTGAACAACCGGAACCTCCTCAAGGGGTAGCTCGACTCCAAGGTCTCCTCTGGCAATCATTATCCCATCTGCAACTTCAAGAATTCTCTGCAGGTTGTCAACAGCTTCACGCCTCTCTATTTTCGCAATAACTGGAACATCTTCACCCTTCTCGGTCATTATCTCCTTCAGACGCTTCACGTCCTCAGCAGACCTGACAAAAGATAACGCCACCCAGTCAACACCCTTTTTCAGGCCGAATTCCAAGTCCTTCAAGTCCTTGTCAGTTAATGGGCTGATGCCCAGTGGAACGTCAGGGAAGTTTACTCCCTTGTACGAAGTGAGGAAGCCGCCCTCAATAACCTCTGCAGTCACCTCATCCCTCGCCTCACTTACCTCAACCACTTTGAGCTTTATGGAGCCGTCAGCTAGATGTATGGTGTATCCTTCCCTTAAATGGCTCAACACCTCTGGATGGCTGAGTGGAATCTTCTTGCCCCCACCCTGCTCATCGGTCGTGAGAACAACCCTCTCACCCCTGTGGAGTGTAACAGGGGATGAGAGCTTGCCGATACGAATCTTTGGGCCTGCAAGATCCATAAGTATGGCTACAGGTTTACCTAGATGCTCCGAAATATTTCTCACAGCATCGATCAACCGCCTGTGGTAGTCCCTGGTTCCAAAGGAGAAATTAAGCCTCGCGACATCCATCCCTGCTTTTATCAACTCCTCTATCCTTTCCGGCGAATCCGAGGCAGGGCCAAGGGTGCATACGATTTTGGTTTTCCTGGTATTCCCCATATTCACCTTCATGTTCGTTCCCGTACTCCGATACTCATCTCCATTTCACCACATTCTGCTCGGAAGTCAGACTGAATACTATGATGCCCCTTAATTTCAAAAGTCTTCCGCATATTGGAATTGGTTGGATATCTGATATCGGGTGGGTGAGAAAAGATAAAGAACTCATTTAGGGATAACCACAGTGGGAGAGTTGAAATGCGGGCAAGGGAGAGAATTCTGGAATTGCTTGAAAGAAGTGGTGAAGATGGAGTACTTCAGAGCGAAATCGTGCAGCACCTCCGACTGTCAAAGTCAACGGTGTCGGAGATACTTTCACAGCTTGAAGGAGAAGACCTGATTTTCCGCAGACTTGTTTCCGGAAGGTCCATGAGGGTCTGGCTCAAAAGACATGTGCCCTTCTCCCTGGAAGGATACATCAGAATTGGGATACTCAAGGCCACGGAATACGCTGCCGTTGTAAGGGCAGCAAAGGAGGTTTCAGAAGGGGTTGCGGAGATAAGAGTTTACGGTGACGCCATTTCTCTTACAAAAGATGTCGTCTACAATCGCATCGACATCGCTGCCAGCCCTCTGGTAACCCAGGCCCTTTTCGGAATCCTCCACAAAAACCTCAGGATACTCAGGAAGGTAGCAGAGGGAGGGAGCGGGATTGTTTACGGCGACACCTCAAACGGAATTTTCGGAACCACCGAGATGTCCACAATGGAGATGAACATAAGGAGTGTGAGAGAAGTCTTCAACGTCAGGCAGCTCAGGTACTTCCGCTCACCTGAGAGCATGGTGAGGGGCTTTTTAGAAGGTGAGCTCGAAGGAATAGCCATCTGGGAGCCTCACCTCACCTGGCTGGAGAGAAAGGGGTACAGGGTGATGTCCTTCAGCCAGCTCATAGGAAGCTTCCCCTGCTGCAGCCTGGCAGCAAATGTTGATGCGTTGCGCATTAATTCGGAGCTAATTGACGACCTCCTCTCACGATACGACTCAATTGTGGGTGAAGTGTCAGAATTACCAGAACTTTCCCCCGAGGACATGCAGAAACACGCAGCAGACATAGCCGAAATCTTGGGTGTGGAAACCGAACTGGCGGGGGAGTCCCTCAGGAGGTACAGATTTAACGGAAAGCTCAGCGCTGAGAACGTAGCAGAATTTCTTAGAAAATGGGGGATGAACATCAGCGTAGAGAGCCTTAAGGAGATCATCCTTCCATGAGCTCATCCAGCCTCATGAGAGCGGTAAGGTTTTCGAGCTTATCCTCAGCTCCCTCCATTCTGTCCACAACCGTCAAAACGGCGACAACCCTACCGCCCCTCTTCTCCACCCTATCCACAACAGATGCTGCAGAAGTGCCGGTTGTTGTCACGTCCTCCACCACAACTATCTTTTCCCCAGCCCTGATATCTCCAACAGCGTCGCTTTCAACCCCATAGTCCTTTCTGACCTTCCTGAATATAATGTAGGGCTTTCGGGTTTTCAGGCTGAGAGCAACTGCAAGAGGTACACCGCCAAGTTCGACGCACGCTATTCTGTCAAACTCAACGTTTTTCAGCTTTTCAGCCATCTGGTTTGCTATCTCCTCAAGCAAATCCGGAAAGGTACATGCATGCTTGACGTCCACATAAACGCTGCTCTTCTTACCCGAAGACAGAGTGAATTCACCAAAGCGAAGAGCTCCAGCCTCTTTGAATTTCTGAATTAGCCCCGACATACTCACATCACCATTCACCATGGAACCTCCTTTAAGCCAAGCTTGTATGCTATTATGTTTGTGACGACATGCAGCACTGGCGTTATAATGATTCCCGTCAGAATCACGTCGGGAGTATAAAGGGTTCTGAAAGCCGGGTGGGTGCTTGCAAACAGAAGGGCAAAAACCAGGAAACCGAGCTGGTCAAGCACAGGGAAGCTTCTTCCACGTTCAAAGCCAGCCCTTCTCTTCACAAAGCTGCCGAAAACATCGCCTGTTAGGGCACCAAACGACAGCAAGAAGCAGAGAGCAAGGAATGACGAGAGCGGAAGCATAGAAAATACTGAGAACCCGAAAATGTTCTCGATCCCATATTGAATTATTCCCGTAAACACGCCCCCAAGGACCCCAAAAAAGAACCCTCTGAATGTTTTTCCGTCACCCAGAATTCTTCGCCCATCACGAAACCTCCTGCCCAGGTCTATGGGGGTGCCACCACCAAAAACTACCGCGAAGTTGTTTGGAGTATATGAGGGGAGAAGAAGCCATATGGTGAGTGTTAGGAGTTCTATCATAATTCTTGGCTTCGAAATCTTGATATATCACTTTCGCTTTCACAGAATTATAGAATTCACTGTTTAGTAAGGAGGTGAAGTATGTGGAAATCACTCTGCCTTATAAAACTTCATCACTCTGTCCCGAGTGTCTCAAAATTTTACCGGCAGACGTTTTCGAGGAAAACGGAAGGGTGATGATACGTAAGGTGTGTTCCGAACACGGCGAGTTCGTCGACGTTTACTGGGGCGATTCGAAGATGTTCAGAAAAGCAGCTAAATTCTCCCACGACGGTCACGGAATCGAAAATCCGCTTGTTGAGGTGAAAACCGACTGTCCCTTTAACTGCGGGCTCTGCGGCAGGCACCTCAGCCACACTGCTCTGCTTAACATCGTCGTAACGAACCGCTGCGACCTGGCATGCTGGTACTGCTTCTTCTACGCCAAGAAAGCCGGGTACATATACGAGCCCAGCGTGGAGAAGATAAGGGAGATGGTGAGAACTGCAAAGAGCCTCAGGCCTGTGTCCACCAATGCCGTCCAGCTCACCGGCGGGGAGCCGACGCTGAGAGACGACATCATCGAGATAATAAAAGCAGTCAGAGAAGAGGGAATAGAGCATGTTCAGCTCAACACCAACGGTATCAGGCTTGCAAGGGAGCCCGATTTTGCCGTGAAGGTAAGAGAAGCTGGAGTTAATACCATATACCTCTCCTTTGACGGTGTTGACGAACGTACGAATCCGAAAAATGGCCCTGAAGTTCCCGCCATACTCCACAACTGCAGAAGAGCCGGTCTGGGAGTCGTTCTCGTTCCAACAGTGATAAAGAGTGTCAATGATCACCAGCTTGGAGAGATAATAAGGTTTGGTGCCGACAACATAGATGTTGTGAGGGGCGTAAACTTCCAGCCTGTGAGCCTTACGGGCAGCATGCCCAGAAAGGAGCGGGAGCAGTTCAGGATCACAATTCCGGATGCCATAAAGAGGATAGAGGAGCAGACCGACGGAGAGATTGCTGCCGAAGATTTCTACCCCATTCCATGCGTTACCGCCATCTCCCACTTCGTGGAGGCCATGACGGGTGAGCGGCAGTACGAGCTCACAACACACTTCGCATGCGGCATGGCCACATACGTATTCAAAGAAGATGACAGGCTGCTGCCCATAACCAGGTTCGTGGACGTTGAGGGGCTGTTTGAGTACCTCACCCAGAAGGCAGAGGAGATCAGTCACAGCAGAATAAAGACGGTGAAGGCTCTGAAGGGAATCATAAACCTGCGTAAATTCATTGATGAGGATAATGCACCGAGTGACTTCGACATAGGCAGGATACTCTTCGATGTTCTTGTGAAGCACGATTACTCGACCCTCGGAAAGTTCCACGAGCGAACCCTGTTCATCGGGATGATGCACTTCATGGACCTCTACAACTACGATCTGGCAAGAATTCAGAGGTGCGACATCCACTACGCATCGCCAGACGGCAGAGTAATACCTTTCTGCACATTCAACGTCATGCCGGAGCTCTACAGAGATGAGGTTCAGGCCAGGTACGGCATCCCGATCAAGGAGTGGGAGAGGACGACTGGAAGGAAGCTGAAGGACGATATCTACAGAGTCGTCAGGAGGCCGGCAAATTGAGGGGTTTTTTCATAGGCAGATTCCAGCCGTATCACTTAGGTCATCACGAGGTGATAAAGAATATCCTTGAGGAGGTTGACGAACTCATAATAGGCATAGGCAGTGCCCAGGAAAGCCACACCCTTGAAAATCCCTTTACGGCAGGGGAGCGCATACTGATGATTTCCAGAGCACTGGAAGAGATGGGTGTGGAGAAAAAAGTTTACATAATACCACTTGAGGACATCTACCGCAACAGCCTGTGGGTCAGTCACGTTATTTCCATGGTCCCCCCCTTCCGGAAAGTGTTTTCCAACAACCCCCTTGTTATCAGGCTTTTCAGGGAAGCTGGCTATGAAGTGGAGCGGACGAAGCTCTACAACCGCATAGAGCTTCAGGGAACAGAAATCAGGAGAAGGATGATATGCGGAGAGGACTGGGAGGAACTCGTTCCCGAGTCTGTGGCTGAAGTTATAAGGGAAATTGACGGAATAAGGAGGATAAGGGATATTGCAGGAAGCGATGCTTGAAACTGTGTGTGTTAAGTGGAACGATCTCTACTTCACTTCATTTTTGGACGGCGGAGTCATAGTAAAAGCGGAGTTCTCCTCGCAGCAGCGTCCCGAGAATATTGTGAGCGATGTTGCAGAGGGGCTGAAAAGGGAGCTGGAGAGGTACTTCTCCGGCAAGGCTGCAAAATTTGACTTTGAAGTTGTGTATCCGGCAAACTCAGGGAGAATACTTCGAGAAGTCAGGAAAATCCCGTACGGTGAAACTACCACTTACGGTGAGCTTGCCAAAAGGCTAAGCACATCTCCGAGAGCTGTAGGGGCTGCCCTAAGAGCCAATAGAGTGCCGGTCATCGTTCCATGTCACCGTGTTGTTGGCAAAGGCTGGCTCGGCGGTTACAGCGGTGGTCTCGAAATTAAAATGAAACTTTTAAAACTGGAGGGTGTCTCAATCTCACCGGACTGAGCAGTTATCGGGTGACTCCCAGACCTTACCCGGACTAACTACATCTCAGAAAGCAAATCCCTTACAGCCATCCTGACCGCTTCTTCAGAAGAGAACTTTGGTTTCCAGCCCAGAGATTTCAACTTCTCAATTGATAGAAGCATGACCGGCACATCTCCTTTCCAGCCTCTATCACCGCCGGTAAAGACGAATTCTGCTTCGACCCCCATCTCCTCGCAAACTATCTCCGCAATCCTCTTCACCTTCACCTGATCATCAGTGCCGATGTTGAAGATGTTAACCGCCTCGTCAGCCTTCAATCCTGCAAACATCCCTTCCACGCAGTCAGAGATGTAAATGTAGGATTTGTTCTGCTCTCCATCTCCCAGAATCTCCAGCACCTCTGGATTTCTTCTGAGCTTCTGAATGAAGTCATAGATGACGCCGTGGTTGCTTCTCTTCCCTATCACATTGGCAAACCGGTAAATCCAGCTCTGCA
>CAZHKD010000073.1:0-8899 GCA_964533255.1 uncultured archaeon
AGAGCAGCCTCCAAATGTATGAAAAAAAGATATGATGTCATTATCGTTGGTGCTGGTCCTGGTGGAATGTTCGCAGCATACAAGCTTGCAGGGAAGCTGAGTGTTGCTGTTTTCGAAATGGGAAGGGACATAGACAGGCGGAGCTGTCCAAGCGACCTTGCAGAGTGCTACTGCCTGAAGTGCAACCCGTGCAACATAACTGCCGGAGTTGGCGGAGCGGGAGGACTGTCTGACGGCAAGCTGAACTACGTGAACCCCAGCTATCCGTCAAGCTTCACCGTAGGCGGTGACTTTCTTGGACTGGTGGAGGAACGCTACCTCATCGAGAAAATGGAAGAGGTGGACAGGATATTCCTGAACCACGGAGCGCCGGATGAGCTCTACGGCACGGACGATGAGCAGCTGAGAAGTTTGATGAGGAGGGCCAATGCTGCAGGAATAGAGTTCGTACCGCTAAAACAGAGACACGTGGGGAGCGACGAGCTGCCGAGGGTCATAAAGAGCATGGAGGACTATCTGAAGGAGAGCGTTGACATCTACACCTCCACAACCGTAGTTGACATCGACCCAAACAGGAAGGTCGTTACCACCGACAAGGGAGAGGAGTACGGCTACGAGTACCTGATAATAGGCGTTGGAAGAGGCGGTTCAGAGTGGCTTGAGCGCTGGGCAAGGGAGTACGGGCTTGCGATAAGCAACGAGGCTGAGGCTAGGGCGATAGACGTTGGCGTTCGCGTAGAGGTGCCGGCGAGCATAATGGACGAGATAACCTCCATCATCTACGACCCGAAGCTGAGGGTTACGACGAAGAAGCACGACGACTACATGCGAACTTTCTGCACGTGTCCGAGGGGATGGGTGATAAGGGAGGACTACGGGGACTTCTGCCTGGTTAACGGACACAGCAAGGCGAAGGAGAAGACAAACAACTCCAACTTCGCGCTCCTCGGTCATTACAAGTTCACAGAGCCCTTCGAGTTCCCCAACGAGTGGGGGAGAGACCTGGCGAAGATTACCACCAAGCTCGGAGGCGGGAATCCGATAGTCCAGAGGTTGAAGGATTTGAGGCTTGGAAGGAGGAGCACGGAGGGGAGAATAAAGAACAACAGGCTCGTTCAGCCAACCCTAAAAACTGCAGTTCCGGGGGACATAAGCCTAGCTTATCCGGGAAGAGTTGTTGACGACATTGTGGACGCTCTGGAGCAGCTCGACAAGGTAATTCCGGGTGTCGCCGATGACTCAACGCTCCTATACGCTCCCGAGATAAAGTTCTACTCCCTTAAACTGATAGTAAATTCAGAAATGGAGACCAATCTGCCGGGCATATATGCGATAGGGGACGGTGCAGGGATAAGCAGAGGAATAGTGGGTGCGGCAGTCACAGGGCTGATAGCTGCAGAGAGCATACTGGAAAAGTAGCCGCTTTGCGTCAGCCATAGTTTCCCCACGGAGCCCACAGAGAAAACATATTTCAAGAGAAATTACAATATTTTTATGGTGGTTTTATGGATGTGGAGATGTACCGGTTTTCAGAGGGGGATGTCCTCAGAAGAGGTGGTGTTACTTACCGGATAAAGACCCAGAGCGACAGACTTCTCGTTATACTGTCGGAAATGGAGCCCGGAGCCGAAACAGAAATCTACCAGCATGAAGGTGAAGAGGTGAGGGTTGTTTTGAGGGGAACCGTCCTGTGTGAAGTGGGCTCCAAGAGGTTTACGCTGGAAGAAGGAGACGCTATCTGGCACCTCTCAACCATCCCTCACAAAACCAGAAATGCTGGAGCTGAGAAGGCGGTTTACATAACCATCGGGAGTCCGCCCTCATTCATGAAGCCTTGAAGCTGCAAAGAAGACTGCCGAGCCTACGAAGTTGACCACACCTGCCGTGACAAAACCGTTAAGGCTGCCAAGAGCGTCAAATACAATCCCCAGCGTGATGGGGCCGAGGATGAACCCGACACCCATAGCTGAATCGAAGACCCCCATCACTGACCCCATCCCGTATTTTCTGCCCTCCCTTGCTATCACCGCCATGGCCGCTGCAACCGATAGAGCCGAGCCCACGCCCATCAGGAAGCTCAGCATGAGGAGGGGGACGAAAGTCTCAAATAAAGGAATCATGGCAATTCCACCTCCGTACATCAGACTGCCGGCAAGAATTAGTACGAATGGGTCAGATCTGTCTGCCACCGCACCAAACTTTCTCTGGAAGAGGGCGCTGACGAGTATATTGGCGGAGAGGAGTATTCCGGCCTGACTTTCATTCAGACCAGCATGGATGATGTAGAGGGGGAGAAATACCATCACCGCCCCTATCCCGATGGAATTTGCTACCCTGAAGACCACACCACCCACAACAACCCTGCTGCCCAGAGCCTTTCTCACACCTCCTCCTTTTCTCATAATTCCCTTGGTGTTTGGCACGAATAAGAGGGTCATGAGGAGGGCGAATAGGGAGAGGAGGCCCATTGCAGTAAAGGCTGCTTTGATGCCGAGCGCGTCCTCAAGAACCCCACCAATCAAAGGCCCGAGTCCAAAGCCAAGGAAGAACGAAATTAAGAAGGTGCCCAGGTACCTGCCCTCCTCACCCTTTGGTGCAATGTCTCCAACGTAGGCCAGAGCGACGGGGGCAACTAGGGCTGAAGATAGGCCGTGAAGCATTCTGACTGCAATCAAAGCTTCAAGGGATGGCGCATAAGCGTATGCAATGGAAAGAATGGAGTACATCGCAAGTCCCACTACGAGCAGGGGTTTCTTTCCTATGCTGTCCCCCAGCTTTCCCGCAGGGGTTGAGAAGAGCGTTCTTGCGATTGAGAATGCAGAGAACACTATGCCGAGCATGAAGCCAGTAGCACCGAAGCTCTCGGCGTAGATCGCCATGAGAGGTGCCACTATTCCAACACCCAGCATGGTTGCAAACAGCGAGACGAAAAGAGCGGTGTAAACAGCCCTACTCATTCAGCGACACCACTATCTCCAGAGAGTCCCTTGAGACGCTTATCTTCTCGATCCTCCTGCTCAGCTCGAACCTCACCTTTTCGCTGACCCTCTCAGACGGGAACCCGAGTTTTGAGAAGATGAAGCTCATGAGAAGCGTGCTGTTGTTGAACAGAAGCCCCGAAAAGCCCATGGAAAGGAACATCATGAAGTTATTCTCACCCATTCTGGCGTGGTAGCCCCTGTCCCTCAGCCAGTCTTCGAAATCTCCGATGGTGGCCCTGATTACTTTTTGCATCGAGATAGGGGGATAAAAAAGACATATATTGTTTTTCCTCAGATTGGAAGACTGGATTTTTCGGGGGTTTTACCGGGACGTTTCACAGCGCATCAAAAGGGCGGGATGCTCAGGGGTGCTGGCGTGTTAAATATGGCCCTTCCACGAAATCCCCGGCTTTGGCCGTGGAGAGTGTCAGAATTTCACCCTTACACCACAGTGGTCAATCCTGGCTTTGAACGCATCTCCGAATTCCTTCAGCGCCTCAAGCCCTCTGTAAGCAAATACGGTTTTCCCCAGCATCACCATTGAAGCGACCCCTCCAGCAGCCTCAACAGCCTCGATGGCATCTCGTACGTCATCGTCCATCAAACCTGTCTCTTCTGCGAATTTTTTGGACAGCCTGAAGAGGCTGAGGAGGGTCGGATCTTTCATAAACTCCTTCAGACAGACTTTTCCCTCCCTCTGGATTCCCGTGAGGCTGCTTTCAAGAATGGTGCTCGTGTCGAGCTTCCCCAGCACTACGAACTCCAGCTCAGCACTCCACAGGAACCTCTCCACCTTCGCAATGGACGGGCAGCCAGGGCTCAGTCTGGCAACGACGCCTCCGTGGGACTGGCTGACAACATCTCCCAGGCCGGTTCTGTTGATGACCTCGGCCTCATGGGCCAGATCTGCAAGCTGAGAAAAGGGGGCACCGATTCCTTTCGCTGAGGCTAATTCGAAAGCTGCAGCAAGGGCAGAAGCACCGCTCATGCCGAACCCGCAGCCCACCGGAAGCTCCATGGATATGTCGATTCCTCCTCCACCCAGCCTTTTGACGACGTATCTCACCGTGGGGAAGTTCCAGCACTCCTCATTAACTCGTATCCCTTCCTCACGATACGAGGCCCTGACGCCTCTGTCAATTGTTATGCCAACCCCCAGTGAACCGGATTTCAGGGGGTTTTCGTGAATTTCAGGAGAGAAAAAGGCAGTTATACTACCGGGAACGAAAATCATGGGCAGTCCTCGAGGTAGATCTCAACTATCCTCTCTGCCACCCGCGACTTCACTCCCTCAATCCACTCCTTTCTCTTCCCAGTTATTGCAACCACCCGCGTGTCCTCTGTCCCCATTCCCCTCTCCAGCACGTCATTGGCAACAACCATTTCCAGCCTGTCCTCGACCATCTTCTCCTCGGCTATTTTCTCCAGAGCCTCATCGCTGATTCCCGTTTCGGCTTTGAACCCAATCACATGACCGTCGTAAACCTTCCTTACTTCTTTCAGAACCTTTGGAGCCGCTTTCAGGTGGAGAGTGAGGCTTTCAGCGGTCTTTATCTTGCCCTTTGACTTCTCAAGCGTGAAATCTGCTGCTGCGGCTGCAGAAACGTAGAGGTCGCAACCGCTTCTGACGGCTGAGAGTGCAGCGTCGAGCATTTCATGGACGGAAGTGATCCTCACAACCTCAAACCCGGGAATGCTAAGCTGGGGAGGCTTAGACGTTATGTAGGTTACTTCTGCACCTCTTCTCCAGAGCTCCAGAGCTATCTCAAGCCCCATCCTTCCGCTGCTCCTGTTGCTGATGAACCTGATGGGATCTATGAACTCATAGGTCGGGCCAGAGGTGACCACCACTTTTTTCCCCTCCATCTCGTGGCTGTAAAGCTTCCTTTCAACCTGCAGGCAAATGTTCTCGATGTCCTGAAACTTTGCCTTGCCCTCCTCGTACCTCGGCTCTACGAACTCCACTCCCATAGCCTTCAGCTTCTCCACAGCACCCCTTACCGCCGGGTTTTCAATCATGCTCTCGTGCATGGCTGGAGCGATGAGTACCGGCTTCCCGCTGCCCAAAGCAGTCGTTGCCATGGTGGTGACGGGAGTATCGTCTATGCCGGAGGCAATCTTCGAGATTGTATTGGCGGTTGAAGGAGCTATGAGGAGCAGGTCTGCCCTCCCATTCTGGCCGAGAAGCTCCACATGCTCAACACTGCCGGTAATTTCCGTTATAACTCTATTATCTGTGGCGAATTCAAGAGCGTAAGGGTGAATGATCTTTGTGGCGGCATCGCTCATAACGGCAATAACCTCAGCACCTCTCCTTACAAGCTCTCTGGCAAGCCTGACGGATTCAACGGCAGCAATGCTGCCTGTAACGCCAAGAACGACGAGCTTTCCATCAAGCTTTTTGCTCTTCACTCCCCTTATCTTTTCCAGATGCATACCTTCTCACCGCTTTCACGAATTTTTCCACGTTCCCTGTTTCGAGTGCCCTTCTGGAGTGGGGTGTTTTTAAGGCTTGCTTAATTGCCGACAGCCTTTCTGAGACCCGCTTGAGAACCTCCTCATCCAGTTTTCTAACCTCATAAGGCTCCTCCCTTATCTCAGCCAGACTCATCTCGCGGTAAAATCTTTTTTCAGGCTCTTTGACCTTCTCCTTTTTGATGATCCTTTCCACTGCCTCCTCCCAGGCCTCTCTCCACGGCACATCGGCAGCGCTTTCCCGGGTGTAAACAGTCTTTATCCTGACTCCAATCAGGTCGTACGGACACGAGTTCTCACACGCGCCGCAAAAATTGCAGAAATCCTTATTGTAGTGAACCCTGCCCAGGTCCTTGGAGACGTACCACACCATGTTGTGCCTGCAGACCTTTATGCAAGCCCCACACCCGACAGGGTCGCACCTGTACATCCGGGGCTCGTAGAGAAAAAGCTCGCCTTCCATGGGCTTTAAAGTCTTTATGCCTTCATAAGGGCAGATTTTCTCGCAATAACCGCAACGGGAGCAGAGCTCCTGGTTTACGCTTATCTTTCCAAGCTCATTCAGCTCAGGCATCTCGTATTCGATTCTTTTCCCACCCTCAATCTTTATAGCCTCCTCAGGACAAACGTCTTCGCAGAGCCTGCAGTAATCGCACTTCTCCTCGTTGATGAGCAAGTCCTCGTAGGGCATGATGTCGTCGGGCTTCACTTCCTTGTCAACCAGCACGAAAACCTCGCAGAACTCTCCGCAAATCCCGCAGAGGTTGCATTTTTCCTTGTCTATTACAACTTTCCCTTCCACTTCGGGAGGATTTTTCTCCTCAATGTCCTGCCTTGTAATAAAAACTTCTCTGGTAATTGCCTCCGTAGGGCAGGCTTTGTAGCAGAGGGTGCAGTGGACGCAGCTCTCCAGGACTTCAGTTTTTCCGACAAGAGAGAGGGGTAAGGAGTCTTTTGGAACCTCTTCCCCGTTTATGTAGAATTCGAAGGCGTTGAAGGGGCAGAAAGCGTAGCACATCCCGCAGTACGCGCACTTGAGGTGGTCAATTGTGACGGGGGGCATTTCCAGGCCGACAGCGATGTCGTGTATGGGCCCGAGCTCGATGGCGTTGACAGGACAGGCGTAAACGCATATGCCGCAGCCGTTGCAGCGCTTGTAGTCGTAAACGAGCCTCCTCTCCTCTTCCCCCGCTTTCTGGGCAAGTATGAAGTGCTTTTCATCCATGTCTATTTCTCTCTCGGGAATCATGAGACCAGCTCCTTCTCTACACTGCCCAGCATTTTGATCTCCTCAACAAACTCGTCGAAGTCCTTCGCAATCCCCTGAGCCTCCCCGGCAGAATGCCAGATTGCCTTAACCCTCGCCGGATTTATTCCTGCTTCCTCCAGAGCCTTCTTCAAAGCCTCAATCCTCTCCTTTGCTGCAAGATTGCCGTACTTGAAGTGGCACTCTCCAAGCCTGCAGCCGGCAACGATCACGCCGTCAATCCCCTTCTCAAGGGCGAGCAGTATCCATTCTGGATCAACCCTGCCTGTGCAGAGGGTCCTGATGATCCTAACGTTTGGTGCATACTGCACCTTCGTCGTCCCAGCCAGGTCAGCAGCGGAGTAACTGCAGTACCAGCATGCGAAGGCTAAGATGAGCGGGTCAGCGTTGCGCTCTTCAGCCAGCGCTTCTATCATCGCCCTTATCTGCTCCTCGCTGAAAAAGCCCATGTCGATGGCATCCGCCGGGCATGCTGCAACGCAAACGCCGCACATGACGCATGCGTTGGCATCGATCTTCGCCTTCTTTCCATCCATGAACGCCGCATTGAACCTGCAGACCTTCGTGCAGATGGCGCATCCGATGCACTTCTCCGCGTCGACATAGGCATTGTAGGGGTCGAACTCAGCCTGACCGCTGAGAATCAGCTGGGCTGCCTTCATTGCAGCGAGGCCCGCTGAAGCCACGCTGTCCTGAATGTCCTTGGGGCCGCTGGCAGCTCCAGCGAGAAATATGCCCTTGACATCCGTCTCTGCGGGCTTGAGCTTCGGATGAGCTACCTCGAAAAACCCGTCGCTTCCGACGCTTATCCCAAGCTTCGTCGCCAGCTCACTCGTGCCTTCTATGCCAATGGAGAGGACGACCAGATCAAACTCCTCGTCACTCACTTCCCCAGTTAGGGTATTCTCGTAAGTCAGGATAAGGTTACCGTCCTCCTTCTCCCACACCTCTGCCACCCTACCCCTTATCATTCTCACGCCTGATTCCTGCACTCTCCTGTAGAACTCCTCGTACATCCGCCCAAAGGCTCTTATGTCGATGTAGAAGATCGTAACCTCCGCATCGGGGTAGCGCTCCCTTATGATGAACGCATTCTTCAGGCTAACCATGCAGCAAACCCTGCTGCAGTAGGGGTTCGTCTTCTCGTCCCTGCTTCCCACGCACTGGATGAACGCGATGCGCTTCGGAACTGTTGAGTCTGAAGGGCGAAGAAGCTCGCCGAGCGTCGGACCGCTCGCTGACAGAAGCCTCTCAAGCTCAAGGGTCGTGATGACGTTCCTGTACTCTCCGTAACCGTACTCCTCCTTTCTCCTGGCATCAAATGCTTTGTAGCCCGTCGCAACGATAATGGCGCCAGCTTCAAGCTCAATCTCCTCTGGCTTTTGCTCGAAGCTGATGGCTTCGGGCTCACAGGCCTTCTCGCAGAGCTGGCAGCCTATGCAGTGCTCCCAGTCGATGGCAGCGTATAAAGGAGTTGACTGGGGGATTGGGAGGTAGATGGCCTTTCTGACGCCGATGGTGTAGTCGAACTCGCTCGGCACCTCAACAGGGCAGACTGAGGAGCAGTCATCTATGCAGCCCTTGCACTTGCTCTCGTCAACGTACCTGGGATGCTTCAGAACCTTAACCCTGAAATTTCCAACTCTCCCGCTCACCTCAACGACCTCAGCATTGGTTATCACCTCTATGTTCTCGTGGTTCCACACCTCGCTCATTTTCGGAGCCAGAATACATATGGAGCAGTCGTTGGTGGGGAAAACTTCATTTAGCGTCGCCATGTGCCCGCCGATAGTGGGGGCCTTCTCAACCAGGTAAACCCTGATTCCCGTGTCTGCCAGGTTCAGTGCAGCTTCAATTCCTGCAACGCCGCCACCAATGACGACTGCCGCCTTTCTGACTTCCACGCTCCTCCTCTTGAGGGGGTCAAGCCTCCTCGCCTTGGCAACTGCCATCCTCAGCAGGTCTTTGGCCTTCAGGGTTGCGGAATAGGGCTTCTCCTGGTGAACCCAGGAGCACTGCTCCCTTATGTTCGCAATCTCCACCATGTACGGGTTGAGGCCGGCCCTCATGGCGGCCCTTCTGAAGGTCACCTCGTGGAGCCTGGGGCTGCAGGCGGCGATTACGATAGCATCAAGTTTATGCTCCTTTATTGCCTCGATAATCTCCTCCTGACCGC
>CAZHKD010000074.1:0-8629 GCA_964533255.1 uncultured archaeon
AATTATGATAGGGTCACTTTCTTCTGAATCCTCAATAAAATTAAAGAAGCAACAGCACGACTCCGTATTTTTATCTTTCCTATCCAACGAAGTGTAATTGAAAAAAGACAAAAAAGAGAAGTTGAATCAACGAAATGAGCGTTAAAAATAGAAAAAATTTAAAAACAGAAGGACATGGCTGCTTTTCATGATTCCAAAGAGTGTCGTTGAGAAAATCAACAGAGGAGAAATGACAGAGGACGAATTCTGGATTGTGGCCTTAAACTTTGCTAGAGTCGTATCAGAAAAAGCTAGAGGGATGTTCAGGGTAAAAGAGAAGTATGACGACTACATCATAGAATTATTACTTTTCAAAACAACATCAACCAACCGCAAAACAGTTCTCCGACCAGTCATTGAATTAAATATGTCGCTTAATGTCCTTATAGTTTATCGTCAATCAACGAGTATTAACCAACCTGTTTTGCAGCCTTGATAAACTTCAGTATCTCAGGAACAACAGACTTTCTCGCCTCCCAGATCTCGATACCTATGATTTCTCCTTTTTCATTCAGCTCAACAAACACATCTTCGCCTATCTCATCCATATCCTTGACTTCCTCATCCTTTATTGAAATGTAAAGGATATCAGCCTCAGGATCATATCTAACCTTCATACTCTCACCCACCTGCCTTTTCTAATTCGATTTTCAATTATATTAAGCTTTGTAGTAATCACGACCGATACGATTCTGTAAACGTCCAATGGCACGTAGACGACAATCAAATATCGGTTCTCTTGCTCTTTTATCGCAATAAAGTTTCCCGTCTTTGTATCATAAAGCAGCTCATCAGGGTTTTCCAATGTATCTTTAACCTCATTTTCTGTAACGCTTCTCTTTTCCATCCTTTCTCTGGCATGAGGAGTGAATTCAATCACAATTTCACCCACTCAATAGCTTTTCACAACTTCAAGCAGTTCCTCAACAACCTCCGGTTTTTGTCTCATCACTGCGAGTTCATACATCTTTCTAATAGCTTCAAGCACCTGTGGATTTTGTGAAATGATAGCAAGCATTTCCTCGACAAACTTGGCCTCATCCATTTCTAAGGCGATCCTCTCACCCTCATCGAGAATTAAGGCACATTGTGAACAATACTTTGCCGTGGGCTCATTAACATGCCCACATCTCGGACATTTCCTTGGTTTAACAACTTTCGGTTTCTCTTCAACCTCAATACCATACAGAGAGTCAATATCCTTATCCAGATCTCTTCCAGATAGGTGAACATAAATCCGTGGAATGTCAGAACCCTGAACCCACCCGAAATACTCACACAAAACACTGGAACCTCTACAACGCTTCCAGTTCTTAAAAAGGTTGCAAAAGCGTCCATTATCTCTGAAACCCTGCCTCCATAGTTTTCTTTTAGAAATATATAATTCTCTTTGGAAAACCACACAGCCGTTCTGGCATCAATTTCAAAGGAGAAAGTTATCGTTGATGATGGGGTTGCAAAAAGAGCTTCAGAGTTTGAAAAAATGGGCTTGAAAGGAATTGACGCTTGCATTTGGCCTGCGCAGAAAAATCTTCAGACATTTTGCTCACAACAGATGATGATTTCGTGAGATAAGTTAAAGAGAACAAGAATCATATTGAGACTGGAGTTGAAAATCCAGTAACTTGGTTAATGGAGGTGCTCGAAAATGAGCAGCGCTAAAACCCTCAACCAAATCAGGAAGGAGGGCATTGATGCCCTTGCAAAAGCTCTCGGGCCGATAGGAATGGTCAGGTTCCTCCAGAGTTTCGATACTGGTAGTGGAGACTACACAAAAGAAAGGCGTGAGTGGCTCGATGAGAGTGTTGAGAAAATTGTGAAGAAAATCGGGAAAGCCAGAGAGTAGAAATTTTTTTAGTTTCCTCGCAAACTCTGCCGGCATGAATGCATCCTCTCCAGATTTGACCTCATTGCTGACATCTGCGGGCATCCTGCTAAACCATCTTTAGATTTCAGCCTTTCCTGGGTCAAAGTTGTAGGCAGATCCAGGGCGTGATCGATTTCTCCTTCATGAGAGCGTTGAGGGCGATGAAGTTGTGCCCCGGGTGAGATGCAACCCAATATCGAAGACAGCCTCCTGAATGTATATCTGAGGACATTTGAAAAACGCCCGAACTGCTTGTGAACGGCCATGATGGTTTTTGCTGCGTGCAGCATAACTCAAAATTTCCGGGTTCATAGAAAGCCTTAAATTCATTCCTCCATTCAATTTCAAACAGGGGGTGCTTCGAATTGAGGTTAATGCTGCTGCTACTCTCTCTGATGCTCATCGCAACTCCTGTGATGGCTGCAGAGCAGCTCACGAAAGATGACTTTGCGGAGCCGGTAGTTGAGGGCATCAACAAGACGTTCTACCTCGTCGGGGATGAAATCAGTGCGAGCTACATCGTTCAGCCAAAAACAGATGACAAGGCTACGAGGCTGGATAACCGGTATTATGAGATTTACAACTACCTGGATTCGCCAGAAATAAAGGTGGAGGTCGTTTACAAACAGGGAGGGATTGTGATAAAAGAAGGGGAGGACTACCTGAATGTCAAGGTCAATGAGTGGGAGTATGGCCTCGACTCGTTGAAAATAAAAATATCAGGTAAAATACCCAAAGTGGATGAAAGGGTCGAGGATTTTGTTGTCCTCAGAGTAAACGTAACAGATGCCGATGCCGACGTCCTGAAGCCCGTTGTTGTGAAGGCTGTAAACCAGAATGCTTTTTCCGGCGCGATCTCCTCTCTGGAATCCAAAGTTGAAGAGCTGAATTCTAAAGCATCGGAGCTCGAGAATCTTGGGATCGCCGTGGGTGTGGCAAAGCAGAAGATAAATACGGCCAAGGACTACCTCTCGGACGGGAAGAACTACTATAACCAGAAAAAATACCTTGAAGCCGATTCCTCGCTCTCTAAAGCTGAAGAATATCTAAATGAGGCGGAAAACGAGCTCATCAGGCTCGACGTAAACTATCGCCTGACGCAGGCTGAAGACAAGCTGGATAACTTCCTTGAGAAAATCTCGGAGCTTGATTCGGCGGTCCTTCAGCTGAGAGAAAAAGGTATTGCCACCACCGCTTACGACATAAAGCTCCAGCAGTTTAAGACGAAGTACAACAGCCTCTACAATCGTCTCGAAGTTAATGCGAAGGACTACATTGATAACGGGCTTTACGATGATGCGAAAGCAGCAATTGAAAGCGTCGTCAAGGAGGTTGATCAGGCGACATCTGAAATCGACGGCCTGATTTCGGAAATAAAGGCCCAGATACCAGAGGAGACTCCGGCTCCAACACCGACCGCAACCCCGGCATCCACTCCTTCTGAACCCTTCTATTCAGGCATCGTGGAGTTTTTCCAGGAGAAGAGAGATGTGATCGTCTTCTACGGCGGGTTGCTTGCCGGGATCGTCGTTCTGGTCTTCGTTGGTTACAAAGCTTCGAAGGCATACATGAAAAGAAGGAAGTGGGACGAGCTAAAATAGTTGATTTATAATTTTAACTTTGTCATGATGATAATAAACAACTATTTTTCAAAAATTTTTTATGATGGTTGCCGAGTTCGGCGACCATGAAGAGGTTGAGCCCCGTTCTGGTTTTGCTGTTATCCGGTGTCGCTCTGGCTGCCGTATATTATTTTTCTATAAAAGTGGACGTTACGGTTCAGGAGGCAAATCTTACAGTGAGCCCTGAAAGCTTCACGGCTAGCATTTCTAAAGGTACGACGTACGTGAGGGAGGTAAAAATCCGCAACACCGGTGATGCTGCCAGCATCTATTTCGAGTACGTTGTGGAAGGCCCGGATCCCGGTTCAATAACTGTCTCATTCTATGATGCTTACGGCAACAAAATCACGTCCTCAAACAGGCTCAGCGTGCCAGCCGGCTCCCGGGAAGACCCCGCTGAAGTAACTCTCAACGTTCACGTGGAGGTGGACGATGAGGCGGTTCCGGGAGAGTACACGATCTACATTCAGGCGAAGGAGACGTGACCTCCTGTTTTTTAATTCAATCACGTTATTACGCGTCCACGGATGTCGATTTCGAAGCCCTGCGAACCCCGGGGTCGAAAGTTTTTAAAGCCAGGATTGCTAAATGTGGCTGATGAAAGAAGAAATAGAGGTGTTTCTGACCCGCGCCCGGAAATTTCACAGTGCTGCAGTAGTTTTTTTTGAGAAAGAGGTTTACGACCTCGCTGCATTTCATGTTGAGCAGGCCTTCCAGCTCTACCTCAAATACGTTCTTGCCAGGGAGGTGGGTTATTTCCGAGAACCCACAGCCCGTTAAAGCTGTTCAGGGAACCGTCTGCCATCAGGATTTCATGGACTTTTACCAGGAGCACGAAATTATACTCAAGAACGTGGAGGATGCCTATCTGCTTGCGAGGTACTTTCCCGGAGAGTACTCTCAAACTGAGGTTCAAAAAATGATTGAAGTCCTTGAGACCTTTACCGAGAGGTTCAGAAAATGGAGATCGTGAGAAGGCTGCTCAGGGAAAGGGAGGAAAGGAAGAGGTATTTTCAGGAATACACAGGCTTCGCTGCGGAAATCAGAAAGCTCGCAGAGAATCTGCTGGGCGAAGTGGAAGTCTACGTTTTCGGTTCTGCGGTCGAAGGAGACTACCATCCGGTTCTCTCCGACATCGATGTGGCTATCGTTACGGAGAACAGGGACATCGGCAGGCATCTGGAGCTGAAGGTCCAGGTTCAGAGGAGGTTTGGCGACGTTTTTGAGCTCCACGTGGTGAATCGGAGGCAGTGGGAGGTCTACAGAAGGTTCATCGGGAAGGCTGTCAGAGTGTAGCAGGGTTTAGGTGTTTGGTTTGTTCATCCGTCAAACGTTTCACGGCCCGTCGCGGTTCGGATGCATTTTCACCATCTTGTCAGCAAAGCAACCCAAACCCACCAAGCATACCATCCCGCCTTCTGCACACCAAAAGGAGCAAAAAATTTAAATATGCTTTCAGTTTTATTAAAAGGTAGGTGGCGGCGGGGGTAGCTGGGCGATTGCCGAGGCTATCTTCGTCGCCCGTGAAAAAGTAGAGTTTATATAGTAGTAAGGTTGAGGAAAGGCAGCAAAGTTTTGAGGTAAGGAGGTAGAGAGAGTATGAGTAAAGGAAAAGTGAAAGTAGGAATTGCGGTATTAGTGGTTCTACTGATGGCGATGGCGACAGCGAGTGCTGCAGACCTTATACTGCAGAACAACAATGTGACAGTTACATTTCTGGACTACGACGACAAGATTACAGGAACCCCTAATATTGTTAGATACAACTACATCCCCGGTGAAAGCCTTACAATAAGAATAAGTGGAATACCAAATCCTGACAATGTTTACACGTGGGAGATAAGGGAGAACTTTAGCGGCGATCTTGAAAAAACAGGGTCTTTTACCAAGGTTGGGACTTATGACATCGTAATTCCATTCAGCGATCTTTATGTTGGACAGTTCAACCTGATAATCAGAGACTCAACGAATGGAGCAACAATATTCGTGTTAAATGCAACCAGTGGCTTGGGCCCAAGCGCGGGTGCATATGTGCTCGAACTTTACAAGACTCTCCCAGAAATCACCGTTGACGTGAAAACACCGCAGGTTGCAAAGGGAGACAACGCCAAAGTAAAAATAAAGGTTTATGGGCTTGGAAGTGATTACTATGTAACAGCTTGGGTAGAAGGGCCATACAACATGGCAACAAGTGATTATGGTAATAAGTCATTGATTCTCGGAGATTCTCCACAAAAAGGTCCGGGTAAGGTTGAGGTGACAAAGTATATCGATACGTACAATCTGATTAGCAATGGAGGAACTACGGGGACTTACAAGGTGAAGGTGGCCGTCTGGCAGGGTGGACCTGGTCCTGGAAATACTCTAGTTAAAGCAGCTTCAGCTGTGTTCGAGCTTGAGGGCATAGTTATAACGCCAAACATACCGGCATCGATAACGCTTGGTTCAGAATTCTTGGTGAGGGGTACAACAAACATAGCAGAGACTAATAGTGAATATGATGCTGGAACCCCGAACTATGTCAAGCTTGCGATATACAATGCAAATGGTGATAAAGTGTATCCCAAAACTGGCAACTATGACAACTTAACAGTACAGTCGGACGGTAGCTTCAGAACTGGCGGCACAATCAAATTTGATCTGGATGCTGGCACAGGGAGCTACAAGTTTGAATTCGTAGCGGGAACTAACTCAACCATCAACAAGACCAAGGTTGTATATGTGCAGGTTGAAGAGCCTACAATCGAATTTGCAATGGACAAGCTGACATTTGTGAGGGGAGAGGAGATATACATAAAGGGAACAGCAGAGGTTAAACAGGGTGTGACAGTCAGAATAACGGGTGTCGGAGGCGACAGTCTAACGGATCTGCTAGAGGAGGCAACATCCAACCAGATAGATGTTCAGGTGGGTGCAGATGGAAAATGGTCAACTGAAAAGATGCACATTAAACCAGACGCTCCGAAGAAGGCCTATTCAATAAAGGCGGTCATTTTAGACGAAAATGGTTATCCTACAAACTATCAGGCGACTACAACAATAAGGGTTGCAAAGGCTGTGCTGAATGCAACGCTAGAGAAAACAACGCTGACAAGGGGTGAGGAAGTTGTTTTGAAGGGTACAACCACTCTAGATTACGTTGTGCTATATACAGACAAGAATAACGTATTTGACAATGTGTACAAGATACCCGATGAGTCCGGTCCGTTTGACAAGAGGGACTACGATTACGTAATCTCTGTTGAGGACAATCAATTCGAGGTAACTCTAAAGGTTAACAGCACAGCAAAGGCTGATACATACATCCTCTATGCGATAGCTCCGGCAAACCTCTCAAGACCCAATCCTGCCGAGGATGTTATGAAGCAGTTTGCAATAGAGATCATCGAGTTCGGCATACTTGAGTATCCAAAGGAGATCAAGATAGCAAGGGGCGACTCTTTCGATGTGTTCGTGAAGGTCAGTGGAGATCCTGACAAACTTGGTCTCAGGGGCGAGTTCCATGGAATGGGAGTTGATGTAGAAGAGGAGGACTTTGAATTCACAAAGTGGAATGAAAGTGGCAACGAAGGCTGGATGTTTGCGACTATAGATCCGTTTTACAATGACAACACAGGGACACTGGAATCAACCTTTAGCTATGGAAATAACACCCTGCTTCCAGCAGGAATGTATACTTTGACGCTTCACCTGTACAAAGACACGAACTATCAGAAAGAAGTATCTGAAGCGAAAGTCAGCATACCTGTCGAAATATCAGTGCCAGAGATGTCTGTTGAGGTTCCAGATGAGGTCAAGGTTGGTGACGACCTAGTCGTCAAGATAAATACGAACAGAGGTGGAAGTTACGACTACCTCTATGTCGTTCTTGACCTTGGAGCAGACACAAGAAAATATACAAGAATCGCAATTGGTGAGAACGGAGACGCTGAGGTAACCATTCCAACGGGCGGCATTGATGTAGGCACTTACAAACTCTATGTCAGAGATACAATGGGTACAGAGGAAGGATATGCTGGCAAATTCAACATCAACAACCATTATGACCTTGACCCAACCTCTGGTGGAGCCAAGGCATATGGCGCCCATGATGACCTTCTGTTCGTCAAGGAAGTCAAAATCGTCAAGGAATTAACACCCACACCCACGCCCACACCCACACCAACCCCGACACCCACGCCCACTCCAACACCCACACCAACACCCACGCCCACACCAACACCAACCGCCACACCGGTGAAGACTGAAACACCCAAGCCGACACCAACTGAAACACCCAAGAAGACACCGGGCTTCGAGGCAGCATTCGCAATCGCTGGACTGCTGGCAGTAGCCTACCTCCTCAGGAGGAGGCAGTAAACACAAATTTTTTACCTTTTTTATTATTTTTGAGTAATGGAAAACTTTTTGTCACCTCGCCGTGGATTTCGAAATAATGGAACAGCCCTACTCGGAGGTTCTGGAGAACCTCCTCGAAAGTCTGAAGAGGCATTTCAGGTTAGTCAGTCTCGTGGTTTACGGTTCTGTTGCGAGAGCGGAGGCGAGAAAAGACAGCGACCTCGATATTCTCATCGTAGCAGATGACCTGCCCCAGGACAGATACCAGCGGTTTAAACTCTTTGAAAAAGCTGAAAGAGAGGTAGAAGACCTGTTGAAAAAATTGAGAAAAGAGGGATACAACGTTTTTATAAGCCCAATAATCAAATCCAGAGAGGAGGCCGTGGTTATATCTCCTCTCTATCTGGATATGGTGGATGATGCTGTTATTCTCTACGACAAAGACAATTTTTTCACAGAAATTCTGGAAAGACTCAGAAAAAGGCTTAAAGAGCTGAAGGCTAAGAGGGTCAGGGTTGGAAGGATGTGGTACTGGAAGCTAAAGGATGACTACAGGTTTGGGGAGGTAATAGAAATTGAATAACATTGAGATGGCAAAAGCGTACATGGAAGAGGCTGTAAGGAGAATTAAGACTGCCAGACTTTCTCTGGATGATGGCGGATATGCGTACTGTATAAGGCAGTGTCAGGAAGCCGTTGAACTTTCTTTAAAAGCTGCCCTGAGATTCGTCGGTATAGAGCCACCGAAATGGCATGATGTGGG
>CAZHKD010000075.1:0-8572 GCA_964533255.1 uncultured archaeon
CATGCAAAAATATTTAAATAGCCCAGCGTGAAGGGCTAAGGAGCGGTGATAACGATGATCTGGCAGGGTAGAAGCAGGAGAAGTTATACGGGCAAGCTTCTCAAGGCTCACAGAAAGAAGAGGAAGTACGAGCTTGGTAGGGTTCAGGTGGAGACCCTTATAGGCGAGAGAAAGGTGAAGAAGGAGAGAGTCAGGGGTGGGAACATCAAGGTAAAGCTTGTCAGGGATAAGTATGCCAATGTCTACGTGCCATCAGAAGGTAGGGTTGTCAGGGCTGAGATTAAGAATGTTGCGAACAATCCCGCCCATGTTCACTACGCAAGGAGAAACGTTATTACCAAGGGAGCCATCATCGAAACCAGCCTGGGTAAGGCGAGGGTTACCAACAGGCCCAGCCAGGAAGGGATAATAAACGCCGTTCTGGTCGAGTAGCTTCCTGCTCAGATCTTTCAATTATAAATTTTATAATATAATATCATTTTTCAAAAAATGGTAAATTTTAGACAGAAAACATCATCCGCAGCGCATCCCTTATCCCTGGAGCAAACCCAAGAACCATCAGAACGAACTTAATGAACTCCTTCACGTCTTCTCCTTCCTCTGATACGTCCAGCAGATACAGTATCGCCAGAAACAGGAAAAACTTTGCGGGAACCATAATCCACGGCCCGAAGGTACCGATGAGGAGTCGTGGCACAACATGAAGCTCCCAGTAGCCAAGATACTGAATCCCGAGAAACGTAGCGAAGCCATCTGTCATCTGGGCTAGCATGACAATTGTGCTGGTGGCGTCGTTCATTCTCTTGAGGCGTGACGCTATAAGCAGAAACAGAAATGTGAAAATCACAGCTCCAAGAAGGCTTAATGGAAGAACCCACCAGTTGATGATTTCCAGCGATGAGAAAAGAAAAACGAGGACGATAAAGGAAAGGGCGGCTCCAAAGGTGCCATGGTAGCGCCAGTATTCTTTCCCCCTTAATTTGAACGAAATGAGGAGCGACGGGAACGTAATCAGAAAGATGATTATGTAGATAAACGGTGTCATGAAGAGGTAGGAGATTGGCGGTTTCAGAAAAGCGGCGTCCTCAACAATCCTCACTGAAGAGCCCAGCACGACAAAAGCGAGATTTGAGATGGAAAATTTAATGTCGAAGGGGACGCCTATTCTGTTCAGGTATCTGAAGATGAGGTAAACTGCGATTATCAGGATAATCGCGAAAGTCAGGGTGTTGACGGGGTTGTAGCCTTCCTTATAAACAATTGAGTCAATATAGTATTCCTTTATGAATTCCCATAAACCCATGGATTCCGGGGTGCTGCAGTATTTTTAAATGTTGCTATCAATTCTCACCTCATGAGAATTTTTCACCCTCAACTTATCAGTGGTTGATCGGCGCCGCAGATTACCTTAGGCACTCACTCAAGCCTGTTGGAATCCAGTATGGCCATCAGCTCACTGACGTCTATCTCCCCAAGCCCTATGGCCGAATCAGCTGCTCCGTAGGATACGAGAAGCCTGTCATCAACAAGCTGCGCTCCACAGGGGAAAACTGTGAAAGGCCTGTCACCATAAATCTCGTAGATCTCCTTTGGTTCCATAATGTAGTGGGGTGTTATGGCTGTTACTTCCATCTCATCGTTCATGAGTATCGAAAAAACCCTGTAGCTCTTCATTTCTCTGTCTACGCTGTGGAGGATTAAGAGGTACTCCTTGTCGATTTTGACAGGTGGCGGCCCCCATCCAAGCTTGTCCTCAAATTTTGCTGGCTCCAAGGCAAGAGCAGTATTGGATACGCACACCTCCGAGAACTCTTCCGCCTCCAGAAGGCTTTCTGGAACGTCGCTCACCACCAGATAGAAGTTCTCGTCCTTCATGTGGAGTCTGTGAAAGAGCTTGATTCCCTTCTTGGTCTCAACGAGAAATGCATCCTTATCGCTTATCACGAACCCCCTGGTTTCAGGAGGTAGTCTGAAGGCGCAAAGCTTCCGCCACCCATCTTCCTCCCGAATGGCTGTTACAGGCAGGGTTCTTTCGGTTCTTATTGAGGGGTCGAAGTAGTTAACAGTTCTTCCGCAGTAAGTCATTAGCCTTCGCCCGCCTATCTCATACACCCTCGGGTCTTCAACGCCCCAGAGGTCGAATTTGTTGTCAGGGAAAACGGTGATCTCGGCGGTGTAGTGTCCTGAGAGGGTGTTGTTGAAGATGTCTCTGACTGGCAGAATTATCTCAGCAACGGCACTGGCGTATGTGAAGTATCCCAAGACAATCCTGCCGTAAATCGTGACTTCACCATCGTCAAGGATTAGAGAGGGGTTGAAGACCGTAACAGGATTATCCACCGGATACCTTTTGAGATGGACTCTGTCAGCAGTTATTACACCTATTCTTCTTACAATATCCCTTGTTCTGGGCTCCCTGCGAATCTTATCTCTGGGCAGCTTGCAGATTAAGTCAAACATCGGGCAATAACATTGGCAAGACTCATAAAAATTTTACTCTACTTTGCATAAATTTTTACAATCGTTGCACAGTCGCTTTCAACTGTGTAATTACACGTTGCAGCAGGAATGAGGCATGAAAATCCCTTCATGAGCCTGGCACTCTCGTCCCCGCTTATCAGAGTTGCGCTTCCGTCTATGCAGAGCAGCAGGTTGAATACCTCATCAGTGCTGATTTCAGTACTTCCAACGACTTCCAGAACTTCGGCAGCGAATCCTGGCATTTCAAGCCTGCCTTTCTCTCCCCTAATCTCATTTTCATCAGTTCTGGCAAAATTCAGTGCTTTTAAGGCTTTCTCAATCTGCACCTCTCTGCCCCAGAAGTCGAAAATCCGGTAGGTTATGCTTGAGTTTGCGGAGATTTCCAGAATCCGCACGTTCTCGGCAGAATGAATCGTGCCGGCAGGTATCTTGAAAGTGTCCAGGAACTCTGCATCGTACGCATTCAGCCTTGAAAGCACGTCCTCTCTCAGCTCATCGGGTGTCGCGTCAACGTCCTCTTTGAAACCCACGTAAACCTTCCCGCTTTCAAGTACGATCCATCCCTCATCCTTTCCCGGCTCATCCTCGCCAAGTGCTCTCGCAGCATCGTCTGAAGGGTGTACCTGCACGCTGATTCTTTCTCTTATGTCCAGAATCTTCACCAGGAGCGGAAAAGATGAATGTTTCTCCGCCAACCTGCCCAGAATCTCTTTTTTGGCCAACGAAACCAGATCAGCAAAACTGACTTTCTTCCCACCAACAAGAACCTCAGACGGTTTTGAAGGATGGGCTGAGAACTCCCAGGATTCCCCAATTTTTTCAAACACCTTAAGTCCTTTGAAACTTGCAATCCAGTCGCCGCCCCACACCTTTTCCACGAGATTCTCCTTCGCCTGGAATATGAATCTGGGCAGTCTCATGTTCGCTGTGAGGCGCTTTCTGAATATTCAACTTACGCCAAATTTTTATGCCATAAAGCTTTTCTTCTTTTTATCAACCCGGATACTGATATGACGGGTATAGGGGAGAAACTGAAGAAATCAGGGAAAGTTTTCATCGTGGGAATTGCTGGAGACAGCGGCTCAGGCAAAACAACCTTTGCCAGTGCAATCAGAGACTTGCTCGGCGATGACCTGGTTTCAACCATTTCGCTGGACGACTACCACGTTTACGACAGAAAAACGAGGTGGGAGCTGAACATAACCCCCCTCAACCCCGCTGCAACAAACCTCAAGCTTGTAGAAACCCACCTCATGCTCCTGAAAAAGGGCGAAACGATAAGAAAGCCCACCTACGACCACACTAAGGGCGAGCTCGGGGACTGGGAGGATTTCAGGCCGACTCCCGTTGTCATACTGGAAGGTCTCCACACGCTATACGACGGAATCCGCGACAAGCTGGACTTCAGGATTTTCGTTGATCCTGTAAGATACATCAGGCGGAAATGGAAGATCAGGAGGGATGTGGAGACAAGAGGGTATGACAGGTCGAAGGTCATAGAAGAAATCATTCGCAGGGAGCCCGATTACAAGCGCTACATAGACTTCCAGAAGATCTATGCCGATGTGGTCATCAAAATCATGCCAACCTCTCTTCAGAGCGTTGAGAGAATTGCATACCTGGCAGAGCAACCTCCAGAGCTTTACAGAGTCAGGCTGATAATGAAAAGGGAAGAGCTGAAGGATACTGAACCAATAAGGCTGAACATAGACCTCTCAGCTTTTGTGAGGGCAAGCGAAAAGGACTTCGCAATCGGCTTCTTCTCAGACTACTACTACGAGAAGCCTGCCAGCTTCATCGACATTGACGGACTGATGAACGTTGAGCTTTTCTCAGCCCTGCTTGACACACTCAAGAGAGAAGTTGGAAGGGAAGTCAACTGGCGGGCGGAACGCTACGTTAACGCCATAGAGGTTGCAAGACTGCTGATATGCTGGCGCTTCCTCGAGATGGTTAAAAAGGCTCGGATGAATGTCTGCGGAAAGTGAAAATCAAAAAGGATATTTTCCGAGACCCGCAATATATACCCATGAACGTTGGCATTCTCACAAGGTGGAATGCCACGTGTGGCGTTTCTCTCCACGCTGAACTTCTCACTGCTGAATTTTTCAAAATGGGTCATGACGTGAAGATATTCGCCCCCCGTACCGGCAGCGCAAACAGGTGGTGGCACCACAAAATTATCAGGGATGATGAGGACTTTGTCATCAGGTGCTACAACGAGCTCAGACCCGAAACCATGGCTGGCGGATCCCTCGACCATGAAAAAGTGCTTTCAGAAGACCTGGATCTGCTTATAGTGGAGTCGTACACCAGCATTCCCTACTCTGACGTTGAAAAACTGGTAGAAAACGTGGACGCTGTAACCATCGCAGTAATCCATGAAGGAGCGAGAGAGGACATACGGTATTCTGACATAGGCGTATTCGATGCCGTTGTAGCCTTCGACGAACGGTATGTCAGAGAGGTTCTCAATGATTGCGTGGAGAGGGTTAGGATAATCCCGTACCCATGCAACCCCGTAAGAAAGGGCAAAAGGAGGTTCGCAGAGGACTGGCTGACATTCTTCAGCTTCGGCAGGCAGCCTTACGAAGAGTATGTGGACTTCATCAGTGCTCTTGAAAAGCTCAGCAGAAGGTATGAACTCGTTTACAGGGTTGTGAGGTCTGACGGTCTGCTGCCATTCGAAAGGGAATGGCTGAAGCAGGAGCAGAAGAGGCTGAAGGATACTGAAGAAATTTACAGACACCTTCACTCTTCCGACGTTCACCTGTTGCCCAAGGGAAGTACCAGCAAGGTCGTGGTGTCCTCAACCTTCTACCAGTGCGTTGGCTCACTGATACCGATAGTTGTGCCAGATACAAGACACTTCGAGCTTCTGCCAGACCCGAAACCAGCCGTAGTCTATCGGGATGTGGCGGATCTGACGAAAAAACTGGAGCTCCTGATAGAGGATGACGGCCTCAGGAGCAGAATCATCGATTCGGCCAAAGAGTTCGTTGAGGAATTCAGGAGTGACAAAATAGCCAGAAAATTCATAGAGCTCTACAGGTCACTGTGCTGAGGTCTGCTGCATTCGGCATGTGGTGAGCTTGATAAGATTTAGCAAAAACAATAAAATTTTAAAGCATTTTTACCATCACAATTCATGGAAACACTGGTTCTGACCCAGCAGGAGGTAGAATCTGTTCTCACCATGCGCGATGTTATGGAGGTCGTCGAAGAGGCTTTCAGACTTCACGGCCTTGGCAAGACCCAGATGCCCGCAAAGGTGTATCTGACCTTTGACAAAGGGGATCTGCGAGCCATGCCCGCGTATCTCGACGGTAAAGCCGGCATAAAGTGGGTCAACTCACACCCTGACAATCCCAGGAAGGGCTTTCCCACGGTAATGGCCGTTCTGATTTACAACGACCCCGAAACGGGCTTTCCTCTGGCAGTAATGGATGCTACGCACATCACCAACATGCGAACGGGGGCAGCGGGAGGAATTGCGGCAAAGTATCTGGCCAGAAAGGACAGCAGGGTTTTCGGATTCGTTGGATGCGGAATGCAGGCGAAAACCCAGCTCCTCAGCCTGAACGAGGTTTTTGACATCGAAACCGTCAAAGCCTACGACATCAGCAGGGAGAAGGCGAGGAGCTTCGCGGACTTCTGCTCGGCTCTGGGAGTTGAATGCTTGGCTGAGGAGATCAGGGACGTTTGCAGGTGTGACGTGCTGGTCACAACAACTCCTTCCAGAAAGCCCGTCGTCAGGAAGGAGTGGATAGAGGAGGGAACCCACATAAACGCCATCGGTGCCGATGCGCCTGGCAAGCAGGAGCTTGATGCAGAGATTCTCCTCAGGGGCAAGGTGGTGGTGGATGACGTTACACAGGCTGTGCACAGCGGAGAGGTCAACGTCCCCATTAGTAGGGGGATTTTCAAAGAGGAGGATATATATGCTACCCTGGGCGAAATCGTTGCCGGGAAGAAGAAGGGAAGAGAGGGAGATGAAATTACCATCTTCGACTCAACAGGCCTTGCAATTCAGGACATAGCCACGGCATCAGTTGTTTATGAGAGAGCGGTACAGAAAGGGCTGGGAATGAAAATTGAGTTCTTCAGAATTTAGAGCTTGAATCTCCACGAACGTTATAACGCGAGCCTGAAAGTGGAGCGTATGAGGCTTGCTGCACTGATATCCGGCGGAAAGGACTCCATGCTAGCGCTTCACTTGGCAGCGGAGCGGCACGATGTTGTGTGTCTCGTGACCGCAATGCCCGACAACCCCGACTCCTACATGTTTCACACTCCCAACCTCCACATTGTGGACGCCATAGCCAGATGCCTTGAGATGCCTCTGCTCAAAATCCCCGTCAGCGGTGAGGAGGAAAGGGAGGTTGAGGAGCTTCGCGAAGGCATTGAATGTCTGAAGGTGGACGGGCTGGTAATAGGCGGGATGCAGTCGGAATACCAGCGGAAGAGATTTGCTGACATCTGTGAAAAGCTTGGCCTTGAAATGGTGGCTCCGCTCTGGGGAAAGGATGCGGAGTGGATAATGGAGAAAGTTGCCGAGAGCTTCGACGCCATATTTGTGAAAGTCGCAGCCTACGGCCTGGATGAAAGGTGGCTTGGGAGAAAAATTGATGGGAAGGCAATTGTCGATCTCAAAGAGCTTAACAGGAAGTACGGCATTCATGTGGCCGGCGAGGGAGGGGAGTTCGAGACACTGGTTCTTGACGCGCCGCTGTACAGAAGGAAGATAGCCGTGAAGGATGCGACACCGACATGGTTCGGTGACAGCGGAGTTTACGTAATTGATGAGTTCGAAATTGTGGATAAATAACGATAAAGTGGGCAAGGATGATGGCGGATGACATCTTCAGGAAAACCCCAGTCTGAATCCCAAAACCAGAACCTGCAGAAAACCGGAAAAATCAGTAAAGCTTATTTATGATTTGGGGAATTTTTTCCCCTGAGGTGATGTAATGAAATGTGACGATCTCTTCTGTGGTGTTAACCGCCCGAAGAGTCTGGATCCCGATGAGATGAGTGATCTGGAGAAGAAACATACTCCAGTCATCACGGCTCCCGACAGTGTAAGGCTGGAAGAGCCCTTTGAAGTTAAGGTTGAGCTTGGCAAGTATCTCGCTCACCCGAATGAGTACGGTCACTTCTTCCAGTGGATTGAAATCTGGCTGGATGAAACTCCTGTTGCCCGCTTTGACTTCACACCTAAAGCCTCATATCCAGAAGTCTCCGTTAAAATTGCAATCAATCACACTCATGAAGGCAGAGCGAAGCTTAAAGCTCTTGCCTTCTGCAATCTTCACGGCGTCTGGGAGAATGATAAGGAAATAAAGGTGGGGGAGTGATAGATTGAGGTACCAGTGCAAGATTTGCGGATATGTGTACGACGAGAATGAAGGGGACCCGGAAAATGACATTGCGGCAGGAACAAAGTGGGAGGACCTGCCTGAAGACTGGGTTTGTCCCGTTTGCGGTGCAAGCAAGGAAGATTTTGAGAAGATAGAGTAATTTTTGTTCCATTTTTTATTTTTAGAGACCTGGATTAAAATCCAGGAGGTGAACGTTTTGCACGTAACGATCAAACCCGGCGTTTACTGGGTAGGAGCAGTTGACTGGAACGTCAGAGACTTCCACGGCTACCGCACCGAGTACGGCACATCCTACAACGCTTATGTGGTTAAGGGAGAAAAGGTTGCCCTGGTCGATACCGTCAAGCACGGCTTTCAGGATCAGCTATTCGAGAGGCTTGAGCACGCAGGGATTGAAAAGATCGATTACCTGATTGTGAACCACGTGGAGATGGACCATGCCGGCTCCGTAAAGGCAGTCATGGAGAGGTTTCCGGATGTTAAAATAGTCACGAATGCAAGGGGAAAGACCGGATTGAAGGAAGCCTACGGGATTGATGAAGACGTGATAATCGTGAAAACCGGTGACAGGCTTGAGCTGGGTGGGAAGACCCTCACATTCATCGAAACGCCCATGGTCCACTGGCCAGACAGCATGGCCACTTACGTGATAGAAGACAGGGTTCTGCTGCCAAACGACGCCTTCGGCATGCACTACGCCAGCAGCAAGA
>CAZHKD010000076.1:0-8365 GCA_964533255.1 uncultured archaeon
ATGAAAAATTATTGCATTATACACAGATATAAATTTACTGAACCGAACAGATGCCATGGATACTTTTTAATTCCATGCAGCCAACCTGATGGCAGTTAAGAGACAGTTAAGAAAAGCCGGGAGCTGGAATTATGAAAGAGGCGAAAAAAATAACCTATGCCGACGCAGGAGTTGACATAAAGAAGGAGGAAAGGGCTGTTAAAAGCCTGGTTTCATCCCTCAATTTCGTGCGAGAAGGGCTGGGCAGACCTATCCTGACAAACCATTTTGCGAGCGTAATTGATCTGGGCAGCGTTGCCCTTGCAATAACCACCGACGGCGTTGGCACAAAAATCAAGGTTGCGGAGATAATGGGGAACTTCAGGACGATCGGAATAGACTGCGTTGCCATGAACGTCAACGACCTGATGGCCGTAGGAGCCGAACCCGTTGCCATGGTGGACTACATCGCAACAAACAAGCCGGACGAGAAAATCATGGCTGAAATTGGCCAGGGACTGAATGAGGGATGCAGAATTACCAACATGAGCCTTGTGGGTGGCGAAACGGCAACGCTGGACATTGTTAACGGCTGGGATTTGTCGGGAACGGCTGTAGGAGTTGTTGACAAGGATAGGATAATAACGGGGGAGAGGATTGAGCCGGGCGATGTTATATTCGCAATGCCCAGCAGCGGAATTCACAGCAACGGTCTGACGCTGGCGAGAAAGCTAATTGAGGAGAACGGATACAGCTACACAGATAATTTCGGCAACAAAACAATTGGAGATGAACTGCTGACCCCTACAAGGATTTACGTCGAGGTTCTCGAAATCGTAAAGTCGAGAGAGGTTCACGGGATGGCACATATCACTGGAGGGGGTCTTCTAAATCTCAGGAGGCTGAAGAACGTTAAATTTGTCATAGACCGCCCCCTCAAACCTCAGGAAATTTTCAGGTTCTTGCAGGAGCTTGGCGGGCTGGATGAAAGGGAGATGTACAGAACCTTCAACATGGGCATGGGCTTCATGATAGTTCTGCCTGAAGATGAGGCGATGGAGCTGAAGGGGAGGTATGATGGAGATATAGTCGGATACGTTGAAGATGGTGAAGGCATCTTTCTTAGAGATTTGAGGGTAGATTGATGAACTGTTGGCTGTACCGGCGATGCGGGCTGCGTTGGACTCAGTTCGTGCAGGTGGTCTGCAGCCCGCGTAATTTGAAACTTTACCAATTTTTACAATCTGTCAAAAATTAAGTATATTAGCGGCACCTCGGTTAGTAGGCCACTATGAAAGCAGTAAAGGTTAGGAAAGTCAGAACCGGAATCTGCAAGTGTCACGTATCCTGCAATTAAATAATTTTTTAATTTTTTATTGTATGGTAGGATGTTTCTCTTTAATTTTAAGTTTATATATTTCCAGTAATATTTTAAATCTAGCTTAACCTATCTCCGGCTAACCCTCGGATACCCGTGGATTCTCTAAACCTTACCTATTCCTCCTCCAACCCCTTAAACTCATCAAAGCAGGTTCCACAGCAGAAGAAATAAATTTTATTGTGATATTTGTAGATAATGGGCTCCTCTGTCAGCTCCTTTCCGCAATAATCGCACTTAAAGGGGATTTTCATTTTTATCTGAATCTCCCTCTCCTGCCTCTCCAGTACTGGCATTATCTCAAGAACCTCCATGCCGCTCCTGTCTATAGCACCCTTGAGCTCATCAATCCTGTCCACCAGCACTTCTATGACATATTTTCTGCTGGTAATCTTATTGATTTCCACGACTTCTTCGATCTCATGTAAAATTTCCGGATTATCCGTCTCTACAATTAAAATCACCAGATTCCCAGCCCTCTCAATTTCAGGAGACAGTTTGACAGTGTATTTCTGGATGATCCCTTTTTTTTCCAGCCTCTCAAGCCTCGCCTTAACTGTGGGTCTGCTCAACCCCAAGAGCTTGGCCAACTCGGAAATACTCAGTCTTGCGTTGTTTCTGAGGAGATTTATCAGTTTGAGATCATACTCATCGAGTTTTATCATTTCAACCCCCTTCACGTTACTCCCCCCATGATTCCTGCATACCTCCACTTGTTCCCCCATCTTGGCTGCCACAAGAACGTTAAGAATGCCAAACTATAAAACTATTTATTGCCTAACCTTACACTTTGCAAGAAAATAATTATATCTGACTTTGGCTAAGTAGAAAAGTAGCAGCATTAAGAGTTGAGGTGATGAGAGGTGATGATGAGGTGAGTAAAATGGAAGAGAAAAATATAAAAATTACCGGGATGACGTGCGCATCCTGTGTTAAAGCCATAGAGGCGGCTTTAAAAGATCTAGACGGAGTTGAAGATGTTAGCGTTAATCTTGCAACCGAGTCTGCTATGGTTAAATTCGACCCTTCGAAGGTCAGTCTCGAGAAGATAACAGAGACGATTGAGAGCATTGGCTATGGCGTGGTCAGAGAGGAGAGGGCCGTAACAGTGAAGATAGGCGGAATGACCTGCGCTTCCTGTGTCAAGACAATCGAGATGGTCGTCGGCGAGCTTCCGGGAGTGAAGAGCGTAAGCGTCAATCTTGCCACAGAGTCCGCCAGAATTACCTTTGACCCGTCCAAAACAAGCTTAGACGACATAAAAAAGGCAATAGAGGAGGTAGGATATCGGTTCATTGGCGTTGAAGGAGAGGAGAAAGAAGGAGGAGAAGCGGAGGCGAGGGAGGCCCACATCAGGGAAATGAAGAAAAAGCTCTTTGTTGCCGCGACCATAGGTACAGTTCTTCTCTTCCTGCAGTACGGCGATTACATTGGGCTGCCTGTGGACTTCGAGTACAACAGCGTAGTTCAGTTCCTGCTGGCTACGCCGGCATTGTTCTATTCGGGCAGAAGCATGTTTGCAGCTGCTGCAAGAGCGCTGAGCCACAAGACGCTGAACATGGACGTCATATACTCCATTGGTGTCGGTTCAGCGTATATTGGAAGCGTATTCACGACCCTCGGCTTCCTTCCGGAAGATTACCTGTTCTACGAGACTGCCGTCCTGCTTCTGGCATTCCTGCTGCTTGGCAGGACGCTTGAAGCTATAGCGAAGGGCAGGACGAGTGAGGCGATAAAGAAGCTGATGGGCCTGCAGGCAAAGACGGCTACTGTGGTAAGGGACGGCAAGGAAATGGAAGTGCCGGTGGAAGACGTCAGAGTTGGAGACATAGTAATAGTAAAGCCGGGAGAGAAGATACCGGTTGACGGCGTTGTTATTGAGGGCGAAAGCTACGTCGATGAGTCGATGATTACCGGCGAGCCAATCCCGAACCTCAAAAAGGTTGGAGACAGTGTGGTCGGGGCTACGATTAACAAAAACAGCGTGCTGAAGATCGAAGCAACGAGAGTTGGCAGCGATACGCTCCTTGCACAGATAATAAAGCTGGTTGAAGAGGCTATAGGAAGCAAGCCACCAATTCAGAGGCTCGCTGATAAAATCGTGACGTACTTCATACCTGTGGTTCTGACGATAGCACTGACGTCCTTCAGCTACTGGTACTTCATCGCCGACGTCCCGACAATATTCGCCTTCATAGTTCTGCTGTCCGTACTGGTCATAGCCTGCCCCTGTGCCTTTGGACTGGCAACGCCCACAGCTCTGACTGTCGGCATGGGCAAGGGGGCTGAGCTTGGGATACTCATAAAGAGCGGTGATGCATTGGAAATAGCCAGAAAGGTTACAACCGTCGTCTTCGACAAAACAGGGACGCTCACAAAGGGCAAGCCAGAGGTTACGGACATAATAGCCTTTGATGGCGGCGAAACAGAGGTGCTGAAGATAGCAGCCATAGCGGAGAAGAGGAGTGAGCACCCCCTGGCTGAGGCTATCGTAAAGAGGGCGGAGAGCGAGGGGATTGACATTGAAGAGCCTGAAAAGTTCGAGGCCATAGCCGGAAAGGGAGTTGTTGCGTCCCTCAATGGTGACAGGATACTGGTCGGCAGCAGAAAGCTCATGATGGAGCATGGCCTGGCAGTGGATGGAAAGATAGAGGAGACACTTCGGACTCTTGAAAAGGAGGCGAAAACTGCCATACTCGTTGCATCCAACGGCAAAATTGTTGGAGCAGTTGGAATAGCTGACACAATCAAGGAGTCGGCCAAGGAAACCATCGAGGAGCTTCACAAGATGGGCAAGAAGGTTGCGATGATAACTGGCGATAACAGAAGGACTGCTGAAGCTATTGCCAGAAAGCTGGGAATCGACACGGTTCTTGCTGAAGTTCTGCCTCACCAGAAAGCTGAGGAGGTAAAGAGGCTGCAAGAGCAGGGAGAAATAGTTGCATTCGTTGGAGACGGAATAAACGATGCCCCCGCCTTAGCTCAGGCAGACCTGGGCATAGCCATGGGGAGCGGCACAGATGTGGCCTTGGAGAGCGGAGAGATCGTCCTGATGAGGGACGATCTGAGAGACGTGGTTGCAGCAATACAGCTGAGTGAAAAGACCCTGAGCAAAATAAAGCAGAACCTGTTCTGGGCACTGATCTACAACACAATACTGATCCCGGTTGCTGCAGGGCTGCTTTACCCGTTCTTCGGCATCGTCTTTCTGCCAGAGTGGGCGGCAGCTGCCATGGCAACAAGCAGCGTTAGTGTCGTCACCAACTCGCTGCTGATGAAGAACTACGTGCCACCTATAAAGAGGAGAAAGTAATATGATTTTTAGAAAATCTTTTAAATTTTTAAATCAGATATAGTAAAGAGTGAATATTGTATGAGGTGATAGGTTCATGTCGAGGATAGCCAGCACTGTAGGTATTGCAATCGCCGCACTGGTGTTCGTGGGTGTTCTGTCACTCATACCGGGCCAGGTTCAGGCAGCAGATACGGTTTCCGTGGAGTACTCCACGTATCCGGGAGTGGTAAAACCCGGGACGGAAGGGTACATCCAGATAAAGCTGACGAACCTGGGGGCTCAACCAATCTATGACCTTAACCTGTTTCAGGTTAAAGCTGAGAGTCCGCTAAAGGTGTACGATGCCCATAAGGAGCTTGGAAGCCTCTATCCCGGGAAGGTGAAGTACATAGTCCTGAAGTTCGAAGTTCCTGAAAACGCCGAGCCCGGGTATTACGTAGTTGAGGCGCTTGTCAGGGCAGAGTACCTCAACTACACGGACAGCTTCAGGTTCGACATCCCAGTTGAGGTCAGGGAGGAACCAAACGTAAAACTCAGCGTAAAGCCGGGAGAGGTCGAGTCAGACAGTCAGGTAAATCTCACGCTCGTGGTGGAAAACAGAGGGGGAGAGATAAAGGACGTCAGAATTTCCTGGAGTAGCGGGAGCATTCTGCCGCTCACCGAGAGCTCCACGATCTTCATTCCATCCATGAAGTCAGGGGAGACTAAGGAAGAGGAACTCAGGGTGAAGACGACCACTCCGGGGACGGCGGTCATGATTTTCAACATCTCCTACACCGACTCAACGGGGAACCCCGTCTTCGAAACCCACACAATTGCTCTGGACGTGAAGAGCAGGGAAGAGAGCTTTCTTGATGTTGAGCTCAAACCAGAAGCCCTTGAGGTCGGAAAGGATGGCAGGCTTGCGTTCACGATATCCAACGAAGGTGGCAAGGAGCTCAGAAACATTCTGCTGAGCTGGAACAGCAATGTTCTGCTTCCCGCATCGTCCAGCTCGGAGTTCATAGATGTTTTAAGGCCAGGAGAGAGCAGAACGGTATCCTTTGACGTGTTCGTGGATGAGAAGGCTGATCCAGGCTATTACTCCGTCCCGCTCACGATAAAGTACGACTCCTCCGGTGTGACGAAGGTTACGAATCGCACGTTTGCGGTGATGCTTGAAGGCGATATAGCTCTGACTGCCACCCTTTTCAGGGCAGAGTCGAACAAGGTCTTCATATCCATCGCAAACACGGGCAACGCTCCGGCAAAGAACGTTGTAGCCTACGCCAGCTCCGCCTACGGCAAGGCAGAGGTGTTCATCGGAGACATGGATCCGGGAGACGAGGAGATAATAGAGGTAGACCAGATGGGGGTTGACACGTCTAAGCCCTACAACATTACGCTGAAGCTCGAGTACAGGGACGTCTTCGACAATCAGTTTGTTGAGGAGAAGGAGATAAACGTTCACCACTTCAGGGAGAGCTTCTCAGCAACGCTGGCTGCCGGAGCCTTACTGGTGCTCGCACTGATCGTCGCCGGATTCTGGATCTGGAGGAAGAGGTGAACCGCTCAGGTGCATGCAGGGCTGACTCGAGGGTAAAGCGGTGATCGGTGGTCTCAGATGGTGTCCATAGCAAGGAAGAACCTCTTCCACGAAAAGGGAAGGCTGGTGATAAGCGTAGGAGGCGTGGCGTTTTCAACGATGCTCATCATGATCTTAATTGGCGTTTATTACGGGATATTCACTGAAGGCACCATGTACATAGCCAAAACAAAGGCAGACCTGTGGGTGGGGCAGGAAGGCATACACGACACCTGGCACACGTACTCCCTCCTCCCAAGAGGTCTGGACGATGAGATAAAGCAGGTTGGTGGCGTGAAAGACGTGCACGAGTTCATTGGAAGAGCGGTGAGGGCAAAGGTGTCCAAGGTGTACGACAGGGAGGAAACGGTATACATAATCGGATTCGACACGAAAACCGGTGTGGGTGGCCCCTGGGAGATCGTGAAGGGGAAGAGAATCCCGAGAGCCGGTCAGGTCATCGTGGACAGGGTCTTCGCCATAAGGAACAACATAGACATCGGAGACAAGATCGAGGTTGGAGGAGTTGAGCTGACGGTGGTTGGCATTTCCAAGGACACCTTCGTCCTCGTCTACTCCTACGCCTTCGTCACGAAAGAGGATGCCAAGAAAATCTTCGGAGCGGAGGACTTTCTGAACTACTACATGGTGGAAGTTGAAAATCCGCTCTTTGCAAAAAAGGTGGCGGACAACATCAAAAGCAAGCTGGAAGGCTTAGGTCTTAAAGTGGACGTTCTGACTAAGCAGGAGTTCATAGATAACCACAAAATGGTGATAGACGAGAGCTTCAGTGCAATTCTCCTGCCCCTCGTCTTCATAGGGTTCTTCATAGGCGTCACGGTCATCGGGCTCACTCTGTACACCGCAACTCTGGAGAAGATGAAGGAGTACGCGATTCTGAAGGCTATCGGGGCGAGCGAGGCTTTCATGACCAGAATAGTCCTGGAGCAGGCCTTCACGATTGCCATGCTGGGATTCGCTGCGGGATTAATTCTTTCACTCGCATCTGCAAGCTGGGTGCCCAGCGTTGCTCCGGAGTTTTACGTGGAAATTAACGTGCAGAACATCGTGATGACCTTTGCATCCATTGTGGTGATGAGTCTGGTGGCCGCTCTCATTCCGATCAGAAGGCTTGAGAAGATAGAGCCCGCAACGGTCTTTCAGGCGTAGGACTTTCTGGAGAGCGACTCTGGTGGTGATGTCAGATGGATGAAAGGATGGCCGGCGAGAAACTGCTGGAAGTTAAAAATGTGACCAAGATCTACGGTTCCGGGAGGACGGCTGTGAAGGCTGTTGACAGCGTTTCATTCTCAATAGACAGAGGTGAGCTCGTTCTGCTGATGGGGCCATCGGGCTCGGGCAAAACGACACTGCTCACCCTCATCAGCGGCCTTCTAAAGCCAACGTCTGGCAGCATAAAGATCGACGGTACGGAGATAACCAGCTTAAGCCAGAGAGAGCTTGCGAAGCTAAGACTGGAGAAAGTAGGCTTCATCTTCCAGCACTTCAACCTTTTAACAGCTTTGACGGCCCTTGAGAACGTCATGGTTCCGCTGATAATTAAGGGGGTCAGGGAAAGCGAGGCAAGGAAAATGGCTGCAGAGCTCCTCACGAACTTCGGACTGGGAGACAGGATGCACCACAAGCCCGAAGACCTTTCTGGCGGGGAGCAGCAGAGGGTGGCTGTTGCAAGGGCGGTGATAACTGATCCGGACATAATCATCGCCGACGAGCCTACAGCGAATCTCGATTCGGAGAAGGGCAGGGAAGTCATGGAGCTCATTCACGAAATGGTCAGGAGGGGCAAGGCCGCCATAATAGCCAGCCACGATCCGAGGGTGGAAGGTTTTGCAGACAGAATCCTCCGGATGGAGGATGGAAGGCTTAAGGATGATGGGCGTGGAGCATGACGGAGCATGAGTGAACGTGGGGAGCGCAGAAGGGTAAAATCCTGGCAGGGGCTTGAGTTCGCGATAGAAATTCAAAACGGATGGGCGAGGATAGGCTTCTTCCTCCACCCCCAGCTCGCCAATTTTTTCATGAGGTATGGTTTGCCTGAGAAGGAAAGAGTTGAGATGGAGATTCTGCATGAATTCGGGCACGTTCAGGTGTTCCCCTTCGTTTTGGCCTACTACGTCCCCTTCTTAAT
>CAZHKD010000077.1:0-8259 GCA_964533255.1 uncultured archaeon
ATGGAGGAGCTGGCAGCAAACGGATGTGGAATGGCGGGAGTCTGGTACCTCGTTCTGACCGAAGTGTTCGGAGCTCTTTCCATCGTCAGGCACGGCACGGAGGAGCAGAAGGAGAAGTACCTGCCGGAGATAGCGAAGGGAAAGCTGGAGTTCTGCATGGCTCTGACAGAGCCTGACGCCGGCACAAACACTCTCAACACCAGAACGACGGCAAGAAAGGAGGGGGACGAGTGGGTGATAAACGGGAACAAGATATTCATCAGCGGTGCTGACAGGGCAAAGGGCATGCTCATAATTGCCAGAACCACTCCGAAGGAAAAGGCGCCGAAGAAAACCTACGGTATAAGCCTGTTCCTGGCCGACCTGCCCAATCCAGCAATAAAGGTGAACCCAATACCGAAACACGGAATAAACTACTCTAAAACATGCGAGGTCAGCTTCAGCAACCTCAGGCTGCCCGAGGATGCGCTCATGCCGCCCCAGGATGAGGGGTGGTACATGATACTCGACACGCTAAACCCGGAGAGAATGAGCTTCACAACAGCAGCCATTGGAATTTCCAGGCTTGCCATAAGCAAGGCTGTCGAATACTCGAAGCAGAGGAAGGTGTTCAACGACGAGCCCATCGGAAGCTATCAGGCCCTGCAGTTCCCTCTTGCTGAGGCCTACGCAACCCTCGAGACTGCCAAGCTCATGAACTTCAAGGCTGCCTGGCTCTTCGACAGCAACGCCAGCTACAGAGAGGTTGGAGAGGCCGCCAACATGGCGAAGGTCGTGGCGGTTGAAGCGGGCATTAAGGCCGTTTACTGGGCGATGCAGACCTTCGGCGGGTACGGTTATACAAGGGAGTACGACGTGGAGAGGTGGTGGAGGGAGATCAACCTGATAAGGCTCGCTCCGGTAACGCAGCAGATGGCTCTGGCGTACATAGGCGAGCACATCCTGGGAATGCCAAAAAGCTACAGGGCCTGAGGCGGAAAAAAATCCCAGATTCCGGTGATGGTTTTAAGTAATAAAAAATTTTTATTCTATTCAAACTCAAAAACCTCTTCCTGATTTTTCAGGTCCTGAACCTTGAAAACAGCTACTGTTTCGTCATGGAGGGTCAGGTAGTACAGAATTACCAGGCCGATGATTGTTCCCACCGGGAAGCTCAGCAGGCTCAGAACTCCTAGCACAATCCCGGCTGTCCTGGCCCACTTGTACATCTCCCAGGTGCCGTAAGCCACTATCAGGTCGAGAATTCCGAAGAAGGCAAATATACTGCCAACAATTGTTGCGGCCATGAACGGCTTCATTCCAGGTATCGTTGTACCCATTAAGAGCATTGCTGCCCCTGCAAGCAGATTGAGCAGGCCTGAGATGCCGAAGAGAGCGGTCAAAACAGTAATGCCCGTTGGCCTCTTCATCCTGTTCACCTTGACATGAAAGAGAATATTCTAATATTAAAGCTTATCGAAAACCTCATTACTCATGAGTTCTTTGCAAACTCATGCATCCGCTACTTGAAAAAAAAGGTTACATAATCGACGTTGATGGAGTAATAGGCAGAGGCAGAAAGCCAATCAAAGAGGGTGTTGAGGGAGTAAAAAGGCTGATGGAGATGGGGAAGAAGATTATCTTTGTGTCCAACAATTCGACAAGAAGCAGAAGGATTATGCTCCAGCGGTTCAGAGATTACGGGCTGGAAATGAACGAGGAGCAGCTCTTGATTGCCACCTACGCCACAGCCAGACTGATAGCCAGAGAGAGGCCAAATGCCAAGGTGTACACAACGGGAGAGGAGGGCTTGCGGGAGGAGCTGAGGCTTGCAGGTCTTGAGATAGTCGATTACAGGGATGCAGAGTACCTGGTGGTGGGCTCCAACAGGGGCATAAACTTCCAGATTATGACCGAAGCACTCAGGCTGTGCCTGGATGAAGATGTCAGATACGTTGCCACGAACCCCGATAAGATATTCCCTGCTGAAGATGGGCCGATCCCAGGCACGGGGATGATAATAGGCGCCCTTTACTGGATGACGGGCAGAATGCCTGATGTGATCGTGGGCAAGCCCTCAAAAGTGATTATGGAGGAGGCGCTGCGAATTCTCAAGCTGAAAGCTGAAGAGGTGGCGGTCATCGGAGACCAGATTGATGTTGATGTTGCCGCAGGCAAAGCCATTGGAGCTGCGACGCTGCTGGTGCTGTCAGGAGTTACCACCAGAGAGAACCTCGATGAGGTGGTTCAGAAGTTTGGAGAGCCGGACTACGTGCTGGATCATCTCGGCAAGCTTGTGGAGGAATAGGCATCCTGGCTGTCACGGGCTCTGAGCCCTTTTTATCACCTCCTTCATGATCTCCGGCATTTCAACCTCCTCAGCCTGCTTGGCGCCTTCAGGCAGCTCGATCGTTACTCCATCGAATTTCAGGAAATCCACAGTAGTTTTTGTAATCATCCTCCTGACCTCCCTTTCTCCTGTTTCTTCCAAATAGACTACGTGAGTTGCATTGACCAGAACCACGTACCTTGCCGGAAGCTTAGTGGCTCTATCAATCCAGATTTCAGTGGATGTGCTGGCATGGCTCTCGATTCTGATTCCTTTTTTCTCCTTTATTCTTTCAGTTGTCTTCTCCGCTCTGTAAACGGCATACTCGCCATTTTCTTTCGCCAAAAGCTGGAAGTCGCTCACATTGATTTTCTCCAGTTTGGAGAGCTCATCGTAGCTCTGCCAGAAGAACTCGAACTCTTCCTGACTCAACCTGGTTTTCTTCCATCCATCGTCTTTGAAGTAAATTTCACCACCAATCAGGAACATCTGTTCTCCCGGCCCACGCATTTCTGCACGCAGCCTTTTGTTCACTCTATCAACCTCAACGACCCAGCCGCCCGCTCCGGTTGCTGTAAGTTCAGGGCCAGTCATTTCGATGGTTACCTCAGCCCTGTATCCTCTGACGTCATCAATTTTGACGAGCATCTCCTGGAGGTAGTCCTGGCTTTGCTGGGTGCATCCAAGCAGGAGTGAAGATATGAGCGCCGCAAGAACCAAGCCGAATCTCATATCCATTTTGCAACTATTCTTCACGTATAATATTTATGATCATGTTTTGAGAATATAATTTTATTTTGATAATCTTACTATTTGAGATTGTGTGGACAGATTCGAAAACGGTAAGCAAAATCAAAAGTCAGATTGCCTCCCAGTCCATGCTCCTCATCTTTATGTCCCTCTTCTTCCTCTCCATGAATTTCTGGACTGTTGCGTGCTGTGCACCGTCAATCAGCATCATGATGGCCTCTCTGGCAGCGGAAACGCTCTCCACATCACCAATTATCGCAACGGTTTTGTCGCCAACAGTTACGAAGACGTTTAGAGTCTCCTCAATACTTTTTCTCATCTTCCCCTCCTTTCCAATTATCCTCCCCTTTATCCTCTGAAGGGCTGAAGGGCTGACGTAATCTACGAGGTTTATCACTTCCAGAATTATGAAGTCTCCTTCCAGCAGCTTGAATGCAACTTCCGGGCTGAAACCGTTTGCAATTGCCCTGATAACGTCCTGAGCCTTGAGAAATCCGATGGCGTCCTCTCCCCTCTCCAGCCTGACAACTCCGGTTTTGCTGTTCACATGGATTTTGCACCCGGTGGCTTCCTCGATTCTCTTCTTGATTTCCCCTTCCTTACCTATCAGTACGCCTACTCTCTCCTCTGGCACCTTAATCTCCATTGTCTGCACAATATCACCTCTGATTCCTAATGTAATCAAAAACTTCCTCAAAATCCCTCCTCACACCAAATTTGGAGAAGTACCTCAGCACGTTTCTCACGTCCCTCTCCAGATAGCTGCCGGCATATGGATGGTCTTTGAGAACGCTCTGCCCCATGTCAATAAAGTATGGCTCATCTCTGAAAAGCATTATGTTGTACTCGCTTAAATCAGCATGGACAAGTTCTGCTTTCTGATAAAGAGCAGCCATGTTCTCCACAACCTTCTCAAAAAGCTCCTCGACGTCTGCATACTCCGGTAGCGCGCTCCCGAACTCTATGAGGGTGGGAGCAGCTTTCTCGTCCTCGCCCAGAAATTCCATGATGATGATATTTCGGAAGTACGTGAGGGGGCGGGGCACGTTAACATCCGCTTCGTAGGCTCGCAGAAGGTTGCGGTACTCCTTCTCAACCCAGAGAAAAATCAGGTCTTTTCTCGATACTCTGCGCATGTCAAAGCGCTTGTCACCGAAAAGGTAGTCCTCCATTTTGTGGAACTCGCTGGTCTCAAACCTGTAAATTTTGATGGCTATCGGAATCTCCTCGCCCTCATAAAAACCGTCTGCGTAGAAGACGTTGGCTTCCTTGCCCGTGCTTATGACGCCCCCCATTGCCCTAATAATCCCTTTGGCGGAGAGCTTGTAGAGGGTTTTGAGGGTTCTTAAATCGAGTACTTCAGCATAAATCTTCCTCTCTTCTGAATCCTTCTCCCTAATCCTGAGCTTGTCCAGATAGGCGTCAATCTGCCTTATGTCCTTCATAACTCTCTGATGCGGAACTATCAGGTTTCAAATCTGAAGAAAACTGATCTAAACGATTTCAGAACTTCAGATACCCTTTAGCATCCAGCCACTCAACCTGGGGGTTGGTGTACCGCCAGACAACGTCTGCCCTTTCGTCCTGGAAGGACCAGGGAACTATAATAACAACGTCACCTTCCCTTATCCAGATCTTCTTCCTCATCTTTCCTGGAATCCTTGCCAGTCGCTCCTTGCCGTCCTCACATCTAACCTTGATGTGCCCTGCACCAAGCATGGTTTCTACGATGGCGAACATCTCGCCTTTCCTTCTGTCAGGCAACCTTACCCTGACAACTTCCTCATCTGCCAGACAATCACCCCTCCACGAGTTTTTCTCTTGTATTTTCCAGTATTTTGTTTAAATAATTTGCCACAGCTTTCTTTAAATCAAGCGGGTGGAGGTCGCCTGCCTGATAGTCTTTTTCGAGCTGAGAATAGGTTTCATACTCCACGTCTCCACCAAACCTGGCGTCTCTTTCCACAACAACCCTGTCAAAGCGCGGAAAGATGTGATACCTGGCAATCTGCAAAATCGGGTTGCCCTCCACGATCTTAGCAGGACAGAAAGCCTTCCGAATCTTAGCCTCAACCTCCTCTTTCCCGTCCTTCACGGATATGTAGTTACCCTTGGAGGAGCTCATCTTCTCTCCATCCAGGCCTACCAGGATGGGTGTGTGGAGGCAGACCGGCGACGGGTAGCCGAGCCTCGGCAGGTTCTCTCTGGCCAGCATGTGGATTTTCCTCTGATCCATGCCGCCAACGGCCAGGTCAACGCCGAGATGGGCAATATCGAGAGATTGCATGAGGGGGTAGATCATCTGGGAGACCATTGGGTCCTCCTTTCTCCTGCTGACCTCATCCATGCTTCTCCTTGCCCTGTTAATGGTGGTAATCCTGGCCATCTTCAGCACGTCCAGCACGTACTCCTCATCAAGCTGGAAGTCTCTCCCCAGCACGAATTTCGCCTTGCTCTCATCAAGACCCAGGGCTATGAAGGCGCGCTTGTTGTAGTCAGCCACCTCTCCAATCTCCTCAAAACTTCCCTTCTCGTTAAGATAAGCGTGAATGTCAGCAAGGAGAACGATAACCTGGAATCCGGCCTTCTGCAAATCCATAAGCTTGTTGACCGTCAGCATGTGGCCCAGATGAATCTCGCCGCTGGGCTCGTATCCAACATAAGCAACGGGCTTCTCTTTCGTTTCAAGAAGCTGCCTGAGCTCCTCCTCAGTCACGATTTCCTCGGCATTTCTTTTGACGAGGGCTATCCTCTCTTCAATATCCATGGTTGTAAGGAATCTGCTATTGATTTTTAAAGGTTTGGAACTGGGTTGGGTGAAGGTACGGAAGAACACGGAGTCAGAGGCTAATTTGTCCACATACCCTGCTCCTCCTCCGTCCCGGAGTTTCATTTTACGAATTTATCGCACTTGGAAAGATAGTGATACTGTCCAGTATTGTGCTTTGGGACGGGTGGGTGGGTTAAAAAATCTAAAAGAAGGTCTTAAACGAGTTATTAACTGTCAGTTGAGGACACGTGGCTTTTTATTCACTCAGGCTCTGGTTCGGAAATGTGAAATCGACGAAATTTTGATGAAGGTTTAGTATATTCGCTGATTATCTTAAAGGCCTACCCTCTATCCAGAGAGCTTGTGTACGAGGGACTCAGTATTACCTACCCCCATATGAGACCTGCTCATGGATAAGTCTTATAAACTGATTGAAGCTGATGTCTGATGTCCGAGGTTCAGCAAGGATTGGCACAGTTCCACGTAAGAACAAAAGCTAATCTCACTGGAACAGAAAAATCTGCTCAAATGCACCCGTGCGGGGGTTGCCGAGTCAGGAAAAGGCGCGGGATTGAGGGTCCCGTCCCGTAGGGGTCCGAGGGTTCAAATCCCTCCCCCCGCACTAATTTACCGGTAAATTATTCGAAGAGAGAAGTCCGCTGGAGTTATAGACAGGGCAATATATTTCAGATTTCGTCTGCGAGTTCTGATGGCCTCACCTCGACCTGAAGATGGACGGATTCTCTCCTTAAAGCCTTGCAGCCACTTATTGCTCTTTTCAGTTTCGATGAGAAAAAGTATCGGCTTGTCTTCGATGTCAGTTGCAGGTATTGCTCCCCTTCCTTACCCTTGAGCTGCCTGAGCACTTCAGCTTCCTTGGAGTCGGCAGGGTATACAAGCTCGGCCCAGCTCAGCGACGACCCTTATAACTTTATCTAGAGTGCTTATTTTCTCGACAGAGATTTCTGTCTTTAGTTTTCTCGCCCGATACAGGTTCGAAATGAACAGAACAATCCATCCTAGAGCGTGTGATCGTCGCACTTCCAAGGCTTCCCTTTCTCCGCAAAACCTGATATATGAATAGGTGTCAATGCCATGACATGAGGAGGACGAGGGTAATCCTGAAGGCAAAGGACAAAAACAGCCTTCAGTACTGGACGAGCATAAAGCATCCTTTGAGGATCGCTTTGAACTACGCTGTTGTCGCCACATGCAGAATTCTGCCGTCTCTCTCCGCCAAGAACTGGCTTTACAGGAGAATCGGAGTCAAGGTGGGCAGGAACGTCTCTTTCGCTCTCGAATCAACGGTTGACGTCTTCTTCCCCGAGCTGATAGAGGTCGGAGATAACTCCATAATCGGATTCAACACCGTCTTGCTTGCCCACGAGTTTCTTGTTGACGAGTGCAGGGTTGGGGAGGTGAAGATAGGGAAGAACGTTGTGATTGGGGCAAACTGCACAGTCCTGCCAGGCGTTGAAATCGGAGATAATTCTGTAATCTCCGCTCACAGCCTTGTGAACAGGGATGTGCCGCCAAACGTCCTTGCAGGAGGAGTTCCTGTCAAAGTTATAAAAAGGCTCGATTGATTTTTATATTCCACCTTCAGGCTATTCTGCATGAAAAAGGTGCTCATGGTTGTAATCGATGGCGCTGCTGACAGGAGCGTTAACGGAAAAACTCCGCTGAGCGTCGCTGACAAGCCCAATCTTGACGAGATTGCGAGGAGGGGAATAAACGGCATAATGGACACAATCGCCCCTGGGATACGGCCGGGGAGCGACACCGCCCATCTGGCTCTGCTGGGCTACGACCCCTTCGAGTACTACACCGGCAGAGGGCCAATAGAGGCTGCAGGGGCGGGAATAGAAGTGAAGCCAGGTGACGTGGCGTTCAGGGTTAACTTTGGAACGGTTGAAGGAGAGGGAAGCGTTTTCGACAAGGTTGTGGTTGACAGAAGAGCTGGAAGGGTCAGCGACACTGAAGAGCTCATCAGGGCGATAAATGAAGGCGTGAAGCTTGACGTCGACTTTGTTCTTGCGAAGGGAAGCGGTCACAGGGCCGCTCTGGTTTTGAGAGGTGAAAATCTTTCGGATAAGATAAGCGACACAGACCCCAAGAAAATGGGGAAGAAGGTAAAGAGATGCGTGCCCCTTGATGAAAGCGAGGCAGCAAAGAGAACCGCTGACATCGTCAACGACTTCATGGAGCAGGCCCACAGAATTCTCGATGCCCATCCCTTCAACAAGGAGAGAGCCAAGCAGGGGCTGCTTAAGGCCAACGCCCTCCTTCTGAGGGGAGCCGGCGAAGTTCCTCACGTTCCGAACTTTCAGGAGAGGTACGGGATGAGCCTTGCAGTGGTTGCCGGCACCACGCTCATCAAGGGCATCGGGAAGTTTCTCGGAGGGGACGTCATAGATGTTGAGGGCGCCTC
>CAZHKD010000078.1:0-8142 GCA_964533255.1 uncultured archaeon
AGAAGATACACCCCTTCGAGATTACCGAAGAGGGCATAGTGGTGCACTCAAGGGAGGAGGTTTACACCGAGTTCTGATTTATTTTTCCCTTTGTATTTCACAAATTTGTTTTTGATAGCTGCAGAGAGTATTTTTAACCCCCAACTTTGGAACAGGAAGGTCGTCAGGATAATCCGCCATATAACAGCCTCCGTCAAACAACTTTCACCTATTTCACCTGACCAGACCAGGAAAAACAGGAACCAGCTTTTTCACCCTGATGCTCCGCTGATAAAACGTTAATGATAGTATTTTCAAAATTAGAATTTTGAATTTCATCCCGCCCACCCAGCCCCCGGGTGGTACAGATTTGTGACGAAAAATTGATTACTGAAAGGAATCTGAAAAATAAAAATATTTCACCGGCAACTCAACCAACGACTCAATCCAGATATTTGTTCAGAAAGATCCCCAGCTTTTCTCTCAGGTCGCTACTTATTTTATCTGGAGAGGTTGTTATCGCGAACTTCAAGGCGTTTCCACATTCACATCCTCTCTCCTCAGGGATTTTCGGGATCATCTCCCTCAGGATTGCCTTGACGTTCTCTTCGTTTCTGGCAGCATTTTCAAGGACAGTCTTCACATCTACCTGCTCTTCCCTCCAGACATCGTAGTCTGTTACTGTTGCAATCGTTACGTAGCATATCTCAGCTTCCCTTGCCAGCTTCGCTTCAGGCAAGGCAGTCATGCCTATGACGTCAAAGCCGAGAGAGCGATAAACGTTCGATTCTGCCTTCGTTGAGAACTGCGGCCCCTCAATGCAGACGTAAGTGCCCTTCCCGTGGTAGCTCATACCCAGCTTCTCGAGCACCTCAACTGCTACATTTCTGAGCTGGGGGCAGAATGGTTCCGCTATCCCCACGTGAACCACAATGTCCTCGAAGAATGTATCTGTCCTGTGCTTCGTCCTGTCAAAAACCTGATCCGGGACAACAATGTCCAGGGGCTTTATCTCCTCTTTCAGAGACCCTACAGCGGCGACGCTTATTATTCTCTCCACGCCCAGCTTTTTCAGAGCATATATATTCGCCCGGTATGGGAGGTTGGTTGGCGAGTAAACATGGCCTCTGCCGTGTCTTGGTATGAAAGCCACGCTCCTGCCCTCGTACTCTCCAACCAGGATCTTGTCTGATGGCTTGCCGAAGGGTGTGTCAACATCAACCTCTCTGGTGTTCTCAAAGGCATCGCTGTCGTAAACACCTGTTCCACCGATTATTGCAATCTCCGCCTCGGCTTTCTTAGCCGACATCATTTCAGCCTCCAGAAGGGTCTTCCCTCCTTAACGACCTTCTCAACTATTCCTCGCCTCTCCATCTCGTCCATAATCTCGAAGAACCTCCTTGGCTGGGCAATTTCGAGATAGACTGGGTCTATCTGGTGGTATTCGTGCAGGCCCCATTTTATGTCCCATTCCCCCCACAGTTCTTTCTTCTCCTTGCTCATCAGCCTTGAAATAAGGTCTGTCATGTCTTCTATGAAGTTCCACGGAAAGATTACCCATGCCCACTCTTCCATGTACTCTCCGAAGTAGTCGGGGGTGAACTTGGAGGTGTAGAGGAGCTGCAGAGTTGCGGTTTTCACCTCTTCTGCCTCAAGAGTCTCCACGTGACTCTTTGCGGTCATCAGGCTCTTCCCCGTATCTGCTATGTCATCCACAATCAGCACGGCCTTTCCCTTCACGCTCTCGTCCGGGAGAGGGTACCTTATCTTCACCTCTCCGGTTTGCTTCGCCGTGCCAACGTAATGCTCTATCTTCAGGCTCGTCAGATCGTCCAGGCCGAGAAGGTCGCAGAGAAGCCTTCCGGCAAACCATCCGCCTCGAGCGAGGGCAACTATGATGTCGGGCTCAAATCCGTCCTCTTTTATCTGCTCAGCCACCCTCCTGCAAAGCCCGTCCATGTAATCCCAGTTTGTTACAACACACTTGAACTTGTCAGGGAACGCCTCCACTTTATCACCCTACCAAAATGAAGTAATTACGATTTAACGTTTCCGCTTATTCTGCTGATGCCAATCCAGACTGGGAGTTCTGCATAAGGATTTTATTCTGGCGGTTCAAGCTGAGATGGATGAGTAGGCTAAGGGTGGCAGATTACATGACAAAAAGCGTCATCACGCTGAAACCTGATGATACTGTGGGCGATGCCATCAAGCTGATAGAGGTGACAGGACACGACGGTTTTCCAGTTGTTGACGATAAAAACGTGGTTATAGGCTACGTTTCATCAAGAGATTTGCTCAGAAAAAGCGATGATGCAAGGATAAGAGATGTGATGACTAAGCAGATTTTCGTTGCCAGAGAATTCATGGATTTGAGAGATGCAGCCAGAGTCATGTTCAGAACCGGCCATTCAAAGCTTCCGGTGGTTGATGAAAACGGCAGACTTCTGGGCATTCTTACGAATATGGATGTAATAAGGAGCCAGATTGAAAGGGCAGACCCGATGAAGGTGGAAAGGCTTAAGAGAACCATGGAAAACATACACAACGTTAAGGTGGAAGTGGTAAGAGGGAAGATCGACACAGACAGGCTCATTCCGACCCAGACTAAAATCTATGCAGATGAATTGAGAGGAAGAATTTATGAGCTGAAGAGAGGGCTCGCAGAGCCAGTGGTTGTGATAGAGAAGAGTGGGAAGCATTTTCTTGTCGATGGTCACCACAGGGCGGTCGCAGCCAGAAAGCTTGGTATTAAATATCTCGACGCATACATTCTAAAAGTCCCGGACAACATTGAACTGGGGCTTGAGAAGCTGGTCAGAAAGAAAGGAATAAAATCGTTGAAGGATGTGGAGATAATGGATGACGTCACTCACCCTCTGGTTGAAATCACATTCAAAAACTCGAAGTGAGCGCTATGATAGATGAGCTTTATCAAGTCATAATGGACAGGAAGAAAAACCCTGTTGAAGGGTCGTACACTTCCAGACTTCTTTTTGAGAAGGGCCTTGATGGGATACTGAAAAAGGTGGGTGAGGAGTGCACGGAGGTCATAGTGGCTGCCAAGAACGGAAACAAAGACGAGCTCGTATACGAGATAGCAGACCTGACCTACCACGTTCTGGTACTCATGGCTGCTCTCGACATAACACCAGACGACGTGAGGAAGGAGCTTGAAAAGAGGAGGAGATGAGATTTGAAGGAATGTGTTATCTGGACTGTTAATGTAGATAAGAAGAAGAGCAGGAGTGAAGGGAGAAGAATACCCAGGAGGTTTGCAGTCCCGAATGTCAGGCTTTCAGAGCTGGTTGAGGCGTGCAAGGAGCTGGGAATAGAGTACCGGGTGGAAGAAAAAAAGTATCCGAGATGCTGGTGGGAAGAGGGTGGAAGAGTAAGAATCCCAAAGAATGGTTCAAAAACGAGGCTCATGATTGATATCGCCAGAAAGATAGCCGAGATTCGTGAGATTCGTGAGTTCAGAGGAAAGAAGAGCCGGAAAAGATGAGGTACATATTTTACACCACCGGCGACCTTGAGGAAGTTGCTAAATGCGAAGTCAGAAGCCTCGTTGAGCTTTACGGTGGGAAGGTAATCAGCGAGGACGACCAGATTGTGATTGCCGAAACAAACAGCAAGTACTTTCACAGGCTCTCCATGGTTCATGACGTCTCCTTACACCTTTTCTCATGTGACATACACCAGCTGAGGGATTTCTTTTCTGAGATGAGCATTCCAAAGGGCAGGTTGTGCGTCAGAGTGAGGAAGATCGGAAAGAAGGAAGTGAAAAGTGTTCAGCTGGAGAAGGAGCTAGGAGCTATTCTATGGAGCAGAGGTGCAGACATCAGCGTTTCAAAACCCGACAACGTCATCAGGGTTTATCTGTCGCGCAAAGCCCACGTAGGAATTCTGAAGTATGAAGTTGATACCAAGCAGTTTTTGGAAAGGAGGCCCGACAGAAAACCCTTTTTCAGACCTGGCGCAATCCTGCCGAGGTTTGCGAAAGCCTTAATAAACATCTCGCAGGTAAGGCGGAGGCTCATAGACCCAATGTGCGGGACTGGAACGATCCTCGTCGAAGCTGGCCTGATGGGAATAGATTTTGCTGGCGTTGAAGCTTTCGGAAAGATCGCCAGAGGCTGCATGCAGAACCTGAATTACTACAACCTGCCCAGAAATGTCTTCATCGGAGACGCATCAAAGCTTCCCTTCAGAAACGGAAGCTTTGACGGGCTTGTGACGGATTTCCCCTACCTCCAGTCGTCAAGAAGCTACGGTGAGCTTGAAGAGCTGTATCACAACGCCCTTCCAGAATTCCATCGAGTTCTCAGGAAGGGCTGCAGGGCAGTTATGATTTCAAATATGGACGTTGACGACGTCATCCGGGAGTTCTTCACAATCGAGGAAAAATTCCTCCAGAGAGTCCACAAAAGCCTGACCAGAAGGATTTTTGTGGCTAGAAAAATATAGGGGGTAAATGGGGGACCCCCACATAAGAGTTTCTATTTCTTAGCCTCCTTAAAGTACTCCAGCAGCTCCATGGGGATTGGCAGCACTATGGTGGTGTTCTGAGACATGGAAATCTCGTTGAGGGACTGAAGAATCCTCAGCATCATGGCTCCTCTGGTTCTCATCATGATTTCAGCAGCTTCCCTCAGCTTTACCGAAGCCTGAAGCTCTGCGTCAGCCCTTATTATCTTCGCTCTCCTTTCCCTCTCTGCTTCAGCCTGCATTGCCATGAACCTCTGCATGTCCTTGGGCAGTTCCACGTCCTTTATTTCAACCGCAGACACCTTGATTCCCCACGGATTGGTGGCTTCATCAATTATCTGCTGCAGCTTCATATTGAGCTTCTCCCTTTCAGAAAGCAGCTCATCCAGCTCCGCCTGACCGATTACGCTTCTGAGCGTTGTCTGGGCTATCTGGGCAGTTGCGAAGCGGTAGTCGAAAACCTCCGTTACCGCTTTCTCGGGGTCGACAACTCTGTAGTAAACAACGGCGTTCACAGTAACAGTAACGTTATCTCTTGTAACGACTTCTTGAGATGGCACATCATACGTCACCGTCCTGAGATCGACCATTACCATGCTCTCAAGAACCGGTATGACGAAGAATATGCCGGGCCCCCTTGCACCCACGAGCCTTCCGAGCCTGAATATGACGCCCCTCTCGTATTCCTTGACGACCTTGATCCCTGCAGCTACGAAGATCAGCAAGACCACTACAGCACCTATCAAAAGCAAATTTAGTTCTGGCATGAATGAAAGTATTTTTTAAGATATAAAAGATTTGCTATGAATTTCACCCGAAAAGCTCTTTTATAATTAAGGCGGTAAACATTTCCATGAGGTTCCTTGTGTTGCTGTCGTTATTACTGCCATTATCGATCCTGTTCATAACCAATCCTGCTTCAGCCCTGAAAATTCAGCTCGAAAAGAGTGTTTTTCACGAGAAAGAAAATATCACTCTCACTGTCCTCACAACAAGAGACACAGTTGTGCAGCTGATAGCTGACAGGGTGGTATTCGAAATAAGCATTGACGGTTCCAGTTCTGTGGAATTTCCTCCACAGCCACCTGGTACCTACACGATATATGCTACAGATGGCTACAGCGACGCAGTGAAAGAAATAACGGTGATTGAGGCCCTCTCAATTGAGGCGCCAGAGTATGCCTATCCCGGAGAGGAATTTACCGTCAGCTTCAAAGGATCAGGAGATTCAACATTTTCGGTTTTAACGGATACTGGGGAGGAGGTGACGAGAAAGGAAATTAATCTGGACGAGGTCAAAACTCTCAGGCTGTCCCTCAACGAAACCGGAACGTACAGGCTCATTCTCTCAGGAGGTGCCGACGAGGTTGAAAAGGTAATCGAAGTCAGAGAACCGTTTCTCCGGGCGGAATATCGAGACGGTTTCCTTAACATCCAGAGCGGTGAGAACAGAACCCTGCTCATCCTATTCATTAGTGAGAGTGGTGAAAGGCTGGATAAAGTTGTGTCCAATGGTAGCGTAGTCATTCCCATGGAAGGCTACAGAGCCATCGTTGCAGACGCGATGGGGAAGAAAGTTAGCGGCGTTGCCGAATTCAAGAAGCTTTACACCAGTCTGCCCCACGTGACTGTGGAAAGAAGGGACGGGTTGCCGGAAATCGCCGCTATGGCTATTTCAACCTTCGTTGTTGCGGTGGTGCTTGCGGGCATGGTTCTCATTCTGAGGGGTGGAAGGTGAAAGTCTGGGATAAGGCTTTGTTTATGGCGCTCCTGAGCTTCTCAGCCACAACCCTTCCATCAACCTTGCCCCTGAATTCCTTCATTACCAGCCCCATCAGGGGCTTGAAAGCGTGCTCCCCCTTCTCTGCAATGAAATCTCCCTTCTCCTGAATTAGCTGCTCTATGAACCTGTCCAGGTCTTCAGCTCCGCCGATGCGTGACGCAAGCTCCTCCTTGTCAGGCTTCTCGCTGCAGAGTATCTTTAAAGCCTCCTCTGCCCCCTCCTTTGCAATTCTCTGCTCTGCTATCAGCTCCAGAACCTTTCTGAAGTCTTCACTGCCCAGATTTTCCACCGCGTACCCTTCCTTTTTAAGCTGGGACGGCAGAATGTGAATGACTCTTGCCGCAATGGTTGCTCCCACTCTTTCTGCGAACTCTTCGAACAGCCCGTAGTGCTGGGAGTCCGCAATCACGTAGGCAAGGTCGTGACTTAAGCCGTACGTTTGTGCGTACCTCTCAGCCCTCTCCTCTATAAGCTCCGGCAGCTCAACGCTGAGCATCTCCTTGGTTATCTTGACGGCGGGAACGTCGGTTTCGGGATACATTCTTGCAGCCCCTGGAAGCGGGCGGAGGTAAGAAGTTGTGCCGTCCTCGTTGGCCTTTCTGGTCTCCTCGGGCACACCGATGAGGCAGTAATCCGCCCTCTCCGCAATCCTCCTTAACGCCCGCTCGACCCTCGCCGCATCTCCGGCAGCTATAATGACCGCATCGTTGTGTGAGGCACTTACAGCTTTTCTTAGCTCATCCACCTCTTCCTGAGCTATGCCGTATGCCGGTAGCTCGTCTGTGTGGAAGATTCCTCCTAAGCCGTAGTTTCTGGCTATATCCGCAAACTCGCTCCCGAGCCTTCTCCCGGGCTGAATTTCTCTTCCAACAATTCCGGCAAAGTTTCTGAGGACTATTGCCTTTATGCTCTTCGCCCTCTTCAGAATCTTCGATTTCGTTTCCTTGAAAACATCCGTCACGTCATAAACTGTGAACTCCGCATGCGCATCTCTTTTCCTGAGCTCGTCTCTTATCTTCAGAAGGTTAATCTGCCTGAGAACCTCGTATTCCACAATTTTGTCCAGAATGTCCAGGCTTTGCACGCCCTTTATCTCAACCCTGGCCCCATCCCTTATGGACACGTTGACGTCCTGCCTGATGGTGCCGAGACCCCTCTTCACCTTTCCGGTGCTTCGCAGTATCATTCCGAGCTTTCCTGCAACTTCCTTTGCCTGGGAGGGCGTCTTTATGTCGGGATACGTGCCTATCTCCACCAGAGGGATTCCCAGCCTGTCAAGGGAGTAAACCACCTCACCCTCTCTTTCGCTGATTTTTCTGCACGCCTCCTCTTCGAGGCAGAGCGTCGCAATTCTCACCTCTCCCTCAGAGCTCTCGATTCTGCCGTCAAAGGCCACAAGTGCTGTTCTCTGAAAGCCCGTTGTGTTGCTGCCGTCTATGACTATCTTTCGCATGACGTGGACCTCATCAACAACCTCCATCTCAAGCATTTTGGCTATCTGAATCGTTATTCTGAGGGCTTCCATGTTCAGCTGCCTGGGTGGCTCCTCATCAGCCTCAACCAGGCACGTGGTGTCGTAGCACTTGTAAATGAATTTTCTGCTTCTCTCCACCTCTTCCTTCGCCGCCCTGTCTTCTTCGCCAATCTCGCTCTTTTTCAGGCGGAGATATCTGAAGAACTCAAAATTCGATTCTTCTGCGTCTCTCTGAAGTGTAGGGCAGTAACAGAAGAGTTTGTGTTCTGTGTCGAGCTGCTGATGAATTTCGATTCCAACAGTCAATCCAAGCTCTCGGTAATCCATCGGTAAATGGTTGGCGGATAGCTTTTAACGTTTTTGGAGTCTGAACTTCAGCAGGAAGTTAGACCACTAACAAAAAATTTAATGAATAAAA
>CAZHKD010000079.1:0-8021 GCA_964533255.1 uncultured archaeon
AAATAGAAACATCGAGGTGGTTTTTGATGCCCGCCATTGATATTCAGAATTATGATCTTCCTTGCTCTCAAAGAAACGGGACCCATCAGCGAGCACATATTGGCTGACTGTGCTATTTGGACGAATCTATAAATTTAAATAAAGTTGATATACGCAAGTGTTATGAGGGTTGAAGATGTTCTGAGGTCTCGCTTTAAATGTGCCAAATGCGGGAATCAGGTGGCTGAGGTCAGAAAACTGGCCATGACCGGTGCTGGTTTCTTTGACAGGATGATGGACTGGCAGAGGAACAGGTACTACTTCATAACATGCACCAGGTGCGGATATACTGAGGTGTACAGCGAGAAGGTTCTCGAAGGGCAGAAGGGGAGGATCGAGGACATAATTGACCTGATCTTCGGAAGCTGAGGTTTTACGTCAGAACTCTCCAAAACCGAACTCCTCAAGGTAGGCATGAATGTTCACAAGGAAATCGTTCAGCTTTTCAAAGGGTACAATTATGCAGCCTGAGTGGAAAATGACGGCATCGTCTATCAGCGGGACGACGATCGGGACGACGCTGACACCAGAAACCTCCTCAAATTTCTTGCACCTCTCGTAGTGCTTTTCAGCCTCCTTTTTAACTCCCGATATTCTATAGCGCTTTGCTGAATACCTCTTTGCGTCTATCGCCAGATTTATTCCAAATCGGGAAGCAAGCACGTCTATCTCACTTTTCCCTCCTTTAAATTTAAACACCAGTCTGAATCTCGTTTTGAATCCGTGGATTTCCAGAATATCCCTTATTGTCTCCTCAAACTCCTGCCAGCTAATATTTTCACAATTCATTTCAGTCTGCACCTATTGAGCCTTACCCGTATCCGCCGTACTTCCTCGCATAAAGACTGACCATCCCGAGATTTCCCACAACCATAATGTCTCCGGCAGGATTTGCCTCTCTGAAGTCAGAAAGGGCAGCGTTGGGACCAGTTGCAACAAAATCCTTCACGTCAACCACTTTGAGGGTGATAGCTCCATGGCCTCCGCTACCGAGCACCTCTTCATTGGTTAGCTCACCCCTCACGAATTTGCCAATGAGTCTGTCGAACCACTCCCTTCCATTCCTCCTGATTGCGCTGGTGTGGTGCTCGAACAGGCCGAATACCTCACAATCTCTGTCCACTATCGCTCCAACGGTATGGCCGTTTCCGTAGTTGATGACAAGTGCGGGAAACTCCCTTGCATCCATCATGGCACCGCTTATGGCAGCAAAGACAGTATCAATAACGTTAACCTCAAAATCAAAGCCGTTCTCTCTCCCATAGTCCTGAATACTCTCCACAACGCTCAGCATCCTGTTGTAGCACTCAGGAACCTCGTTCTGGTGAAACATAAAAGCGTGCAGAAATGGCTCGTCCTCCAGCCTCTCCCTGAACCTCCTGAACCTGAATACCCTGTTGCTTTCATTGGGCGAGAAGCCATGATCCTGAACTGCTATTATGAGTCTTTCCGGCATTTCTTCTCCAACACCTGAAAGGAGTGAGGAAAAAAGGTTCAGATCAACGTCTTTTGTCTCTATAACCTCCAGATCAGGTGCATCAGGCGATTCTGTCAGGATGACCCCCATGTTCCTGACATCCTCTATGTTGTCTGCAAAGCTCAGAGCAGCCTTTTCAGTTGCGTAAACCCTTTTCCCCTCCCTGATCTTCTCCTTAACAGCCTTCTTGTTCTCACCTCCGCCCATGGTGTAGCCTTTCAGAAAGACATCTCCCTCTGCCCGCCTTATCTTTCCAGCCACTATCCTGGTTGGAGAAGGCAGGACAGCCTTTGGCATGTTCCTGATGTTCTCACCGGGCTTGAAAAGGAGAAAATCCTGAGTACCGCTTCCAACATCCAGCGTGAAGAGCATCAGTATCCCCCATATTTGGCCCAGACGTTGCATGTGCCTTCAAAGCTCACCATGCACGGCCCAACAGGGTCTTTTGGGGTGCAGCCCTTCATGAACAGGGGGCATTCGTCTGGCGTTATTAATCCCCTCAGCACTTCACCGCAGCGGCAGGCTTTCTTCCTCACATCCTCTTTCGGCGTGAAATCCTCGAACACATCCTCAAAAACCTTCAGTGCATCATGTTCCTGAAATTCATCTCTGATGGGGGCCCCAGAAGCCGGAACGACTCCAAAACCTCTCCACTCCCAGTCTTCGATATCAAAAACCGCATTCATGGCTTCTTTGGCCTTAACATTTCCCTCAGCTTTTACAGCTCGCGTATACTCGTTGTAAACTCCTGGTCTGTCCTCAATAATGGCCTTAACCAGCATGTATATGGCCAGCATCACGTCTTCAGGCTCGAATCCGGCAATAACCTGTGGTATGCGATACTTTTCGAATAGAGGTGTGTATGCATCTGAACCCACAATTGTGGAAACGTGGCCAGGATTTATGAACCCGTCAATCCTGATCTCTCCGAGGCTGAGCAGGAAGTCCATGGCAGGAAGGAAATATCTGTGGGCTGAGAAAACGTAGAAATTTTCGACTCTGTCAAGCACTGCCGCTGCGGTGGAGGGCATGGTGGTTTCAAAGCCTATTCCGAAATGAACAACTGGCTTTTTGCCATCTCTGGCGATTTCAACTGCGTCGAAAATGCTGTAGACGATTTTAACGTCATGCCCCTTGGAGCTATAGTAGAAGAGGGATTTCCCGTCGAAGGGCACCCTTGCCATGTCGCCGAAGGTTGTGAGAACCACGTTTTTGTTTTCCAGCAGATGGAAGACTTTCTGGAGGTCAACGTCAGGGATGATGCAGACAGGGCAACCGGGCCCGCTTATAAGCTTGATGTTCTCCGGCAGTATGCTCCTCAGATTATATCTGGAGATCGTATCCTCATGGGTTCCACAGAGGTGCATTATCCTTAATTCATGATCCAGCCCACTGGAAAGCTCACGAATTTTCTCAGAAAGCTTCAGAATAGACTCTTTCCTCATGCTATTCCTCCCCAACCGCTTATTCCTCAAGTATCTGTTCCCATAGTCTGTTTATCTCTTTCACTTCTTCCTCGCTCACCTTCTGAATTGCAAGTCCTGCGTGGGCCAGAATGTAATCTCCCACTTCAACGCTATCCAGCAGGTCTATCCTTATCTTCTTCCTTGCCCCCCCAAAGCTGACGGTTGCAAAGGGGTAGTCGATTTCTTCAACCCTTCCCGGGATTGCCAGACACATTTACAGCCCTCCTGACGAAATTCAACCATTCATTAAACCCAATTCCCTTCTTCAAATCCATTCTGATTATCTCCGCATTGCTCAGATTTCTTGCATCCTCCACCATCTTTTCCACATCCGCTCCAACCGCGTCTGCTAGTGCGACCTTGTTTATTATTATCAGGTCTGCCAGCCTGAAGATTTCGGGATGCTTCCCAATCACATCATCTCCCTCGGTAACGCTCACCATCACAACCCTGTAATCCTCGCCAAGGTCAAAGTCAACGGGGCATATGAGGTTTCCCACGTTCTCTATCAAAAGCACATCAACATCGGCAAAATCCTTTATCCTGTGGTGAAGGAGATTGGCGTCCAGGTGACACTCCTTACCAGTATTTACCGCTTCAGCCTTTATGCCGAGCTTAGCAACCCTTGCGTAATCGGCATCACACACAACGTCCCCCAGAATTGCACCGATTTTCAGCTCACTGCCGAGAGCCTCTACGGTCCTCTCTATGAGGAGCGTTTTACCGCTTCCTATTGCCCCCATGATGTTGAAAGCCGTTATTCCATTCTTTTTGAAGAACTCCCGGTTCTCTCTGGCGAGCTTTTTGTTCAGAGCCAGCAAATCAACTTCTGTCTCGATCTCGATGCGATGCATGTTTAACCCTCCTTTTTACTTAACCCCTCTACACTCTTTTGCCTTCATCACACCCAGACTATCTAAACTCCAAACTCACACCTCAAGACTCAGACTCTTGAGAAGGAAGTCCTTGCCGCCCCTGAACTCAATCAAACCCCCGCAGCTGCAGATATGGGCTGCACCGGGGGTTATGTGAGACATGCTGAGTTCATCAACATCCTCAAAAACTTTTCCGCAGCTCATACATTTCCCCTCAGCCTTAAGAAACTCAATCTCAAGCTCTGCATTCTCAGCTATTGTGTTTGAGGCTATTGCCGAGAAGCAGAATTTCAGCTGTTCCGGATTTATGAGCAGGAGCTTCCCTACAGCAACCCTGATCTTCCTTATTTCCTTTGCCCCCTTCTCCTCAGCAAGCCTCAATGCATGATGAAGGATTGCCTCGGCATACCCCATTTCGTGCACAGTGTGCAGCTTAGGGGTAATGTTAAAAAAGCATTTGCTGCTCTAGAATTCAGATGTACAAACTGGTGATTAAGGGCATAGTTCAGGGTGTTGGCTTTCGTCCCTTTGTGTACCGCCTCGCCACATCCATGGGCCTGAAAGGCTATGTCAGAAACACAGGGGACGGCACAGTTGAGATAGTCATCGACTCTGCAAACTACTCAAGAATCGATGAATTCATCAGGAGGTTGAAGGCTGAGAAACCTCCCATGTCCGTGATAAACGAAATCAGAGTTGAGGAAATCAGAAAAGGAAGTCATAGCTTCCAGTCGTTCATCATAATGGAGAGCGGAGGCAGGAAGGGGGAGTTATCTTTACCCCCACCCGATATGGCCATCTGCAACGCCTGCTTTTCGGAGCTCTTCAACCAAGCAGACAGGCGCTACCTTTACCCCTTCACATCCTGCACGGACTGCGGTCAGCGTTACAGCGTCGCCTTCAGGCTGCCGTACGATAGGGAGAACACAACATTCAGGGACTTTCCTCTCTGCGACGATTGCAAGAAGGAGTACGATAACGTGGAAGACCGCAGATACTATGCTCAATCCATTGCCTGCCCCAGATGCGGCCCCTCTTACACTCTGATAACTCGGGACAGAAGGTTTGAGGGACTTGAGGCGGTAAAAAAGACTGCAGAGCTCCTGGATGGCGGAGAGTTAGTGGCAATAAAGGGGTGGGGCGGGTTTCACATTGCATGTTTAACGGACGACGATACGGTTCAGGAACTCAGAACCCTGCTTGGAAGACCTCAGCAGCCCTTCGCCATCATGGCAAGGGATATTCAGTCTGTTGAGAGGATAGCCCGGGTTACGAACAGGGAGAAGGAGGAGCTCCAGAGCTACATAAGGCCAATAGCTGTGCTCAGGAAAAAGGATGTCGGGTCATTCAATGCCGTGGCGCCCGGGTTAGATACCATAGGCGTTATGCTTCCTTACTCACCTCTCCACCACATCCTCTTTTCCTTTCTCGAAGCGGATTACTTGGTTATGACCTCCGCCAACAAACCCGGAGAACCCATGTACATCGACGATTCAGTTAAAGAGCTCGTTCCCACAATCCTCACCCACAATCTGGCCATAAACCGCATAGATGACAGTGTTGTGAAGGTTGTTGGCGGGGAGAGGATGATAATAAGGCGCTCCAGAGGCTTCGTCCCAAATCCCATTCCGGTGGAGTCAGATATAACTGCAGTCGCTTTCGGAGCAGAGCTCTACAACTCCATAGGGTTCCTGAAGGATGGTAAGGCCGTGCTTTCTCAGTACATCGGAGACACCTCCAACTTCAAGACCTTTCACACATTCTTTAAGGAAACAGTATCATTCCTCCAGCGTTTTCTGAACGTGGAAAAGCCTGATGTGATCTTCTGCGACATGCATCCTCTATACAACACGTCCACATTCGCCGAAAGGTTTGCTGAAGAAGTGGGCGGAAAGCTCTGCAGAATTCAGCATCACGTTGCCCACGGCCTGTCGGTCATGGCAGAAAGAGGGCTGGATGAAGCGATAGCAATAGCCGTCGATGGAGTTGGATACGGCGCAGATGGAACCATATGGGGGTGTGAGGTGCTTCACATAGACCTCAACGAGGGAGTTTTCCGGAGGCTTGGCAGGATGGAGCACATACCGCTTCCTGGAGGAGACCTTGCGGTCAGATATCCTGCAAGGGCTCTGATAGGTATTCTCTCAGGCTTTATGGAGATTGAAGAGATCAGGGGCGTTTTGAGCGGGGATGCTCTGAATAAAATTCCCAGTCTGGATCTGGTGGTGAATCAGGTGAGGAAAAACATTAACGTGGCCGCAGCCTCATCGGCCGGCAGGTACATGGATGCCGCATCATCATTGCTCAACATCTGTCAGGAGAGGACTTACGAAGGGGAGCCGGCCATGAAGCTTGAATCCTTCGCCAGAGATACTGGTATAAAGTTCAACGCAGATTTGCTCGAATCAAAAGAGCCCTCTGCGTTCACCGGAGAAGGAATGAAGAGGTCGGGGGTTGTTAAGGTAATACAGGTTTCTGATGTTTTCCACAGCGCATGCGAGCTTTTGAGGAGAGGTGAGAGCAGGCATGGGCTGGCATATGCTTTTATCGAATATCTGGCCAGGAGCATAGCGGAGATTGCCGCAGAGGCTGCCCGTGAATTCGGTGCTGAGGTAGTCATATCAGGCGGCGTTGCCTACAACTCCTACTTCACCCCGCTTGTCAGGAAGCGCATCGAAGCGCACGTCAACAGGCTGGTGGCCGCTGGAGATAACGGCATCAGCTTCGGGCAGCTTTATGCCTCGAAAATGCTGGAGGTGGGGTAATGAAGGATGCAAATTCCGTAAAATCCCGAAACAGTATCAGAACAGTGAGAAGAGAAGATGGAGCGGGCGGAAAGTACATGGGAGATTTTCTCAGGAAGCTAATAATCCCCAGGTTTGACAGCTCTGCTGGAGAAATAAGGCTGTCCGACATGGACGACTCCTCTGATTTCGGCGATTTCGCATTCACAACCGACACCTATGTGGTCACACCTCCCGTATTTCCGGGAGGTAGCATAGGAAAGCTTGCCATCTGCGGGACTGCCAATGATCTGGCGGTTATTGGGGCTGAGCCCAGAATAATGTCCATGTCACTCATTATTCAGGAGGGGTTCCCTCTGGAAACGCTGGAAAGGATACTGGACGACATGGAGCGGTGGGTTAAAGAGCTTGGTGTAGCAGTAATAACCGGCGATACCAAGGTGGTGGAGGCAGACATTGGCGTTGCAATCAACACCTCCGGAATAGGTGTCAGAAACGAGCATCTGGAGAATAACCTTCGGGTTGTGAGAGAATATAGGGAGTATCCTTGGAGGTGGGTAAGGGACTGTGGGGCTGGAGAGGGTGAGACAGTTATAGTAAGCGGGAGGGTTGCAGACCACGGTGTTGCCGTTCTCAACGCAAGGGAAGGCATTGATTTCGATATGAGTGTTGAAAGCGATGCGTATCCAGTGTGGCTTTTCCTGAAGAAAGTCCTTGATACCGGGGGCATCACGTCCATGAAGGACGCTACTCGAGGTGGAATTGCGAATGCCCTGAACGAGATCTCAGAGAAAAGCGGAGTAGGAATACTGATAGAGGAGGACAGGGTACCAATCGCTCATGAGGTAAGGGGTTTCTGCGATGTCCTTGGTCTGGACCCACTTTCCATTGCTAATGAGGGAAAGGTTGTGATGACTGTCATAAGCGATGTTGCTGAGGACGTGCTGAAGGCCCTCAGAAAAGCCGGACAGAGAGATGCTGAGATAATCGGCTACACAACTTCAGAGTTCACTGAGGTGGTGGTGGAGACACCAATTGGCACCAGAAAAGTTCTGCCACCTCCGGTGGCTGATCCGGTTCCCAGGGTGTGCTGATGCTGGAGTTCTTGATGCGGTCCTGATGCAGGCCGTGTGAGTTTGGTGTGAGTTGGGCATGCAATCCTGGAGGCAGATAAAATAATATAAAAAAGGAGGGATGAACCCGAATTGGCCTTCAACCTGACTTCTCCCTAAGCATCCTCTCCGAAGTACCTCTTCAGCAGTCCCCTCAGCGCCTCAGCGTGCCTGTATTCATCTCTTGACGCCTCATCCCAGATGTCGTGCGCTTCATCAATCCCCGCTTCCTTGGCCTTAACAGCGACCTCCCTCTTCCACTTGTTGGCCTTCATTTCTCCGCCAAGCATGTACTTCAGGCTCTCCTT
>CAZHKD010000080.1:0-7978 GCA_964533255.1 uncultured archaeon
AGTTTTCCGTTCTTAACTCTGTTTTTAAGCCAGTTTTTGAAATCTCGACTGTATGAGCTGTAAATCTCTTTTAGACTCTGCAAATTCCTTATTTTTTCATTTAGCCCTGCCTCACACGCAGGAGGTCCCCCGTTCGAATCGGGGCGGACCCACTCCCCATTTTGAAGATTTCGATTGTGATGGGTTTTTCAGTCTTCAGAAAGAGGAAATCGAAGCTACAAAAGTCTTTCGGAGAAACAAAAAACGCACATCGCAAAGCGATGGCGCGCCGTGCTTCGCACGTGCGGATGTTAAAATTAAGATATTGGCAGCCCTATTATACTTCTTCGGACCCTCTCTGAGGCCGCGAAACGGAGTTCGGGGGATTATTGGAGGTCTTGACACGCTTCCCGCAATCCTTGAGTTTCCCGTCAAGAAATTCCATGTAGATCAGCATTCTCATTTTCTACAGCGAGGAGGATGATGGCTACATCGCTGTAGTGCCTGAGCTGCCGGGCTGCTCCGCCTTCGGTGAGTGTCTGAAGTATTGATTTGATTGGAGGCATCCTCACCGCTTCCCTGATATTCTTCGGCTGAAAAAGCTGCCAAGCGATCGGGATAGGATTACTGGGGTTTTACAAACTTCTTAGAAGAAAGGTTGCATACAAGGCAGCATTGACAACAACCGGAATAGCTGCTACGAAGTTGAGTTTGGCGAAAACTCGGGCAGTTCTCGGCCCTAAGGGAATTGCCATAATTTGGATTGAGGTGTAACAAAATTATTGCATGGTATATCAGGGATACTCAGTCTAATTCCGATAATTGAGTTATTGGTCAAATTAGTGAACAAAAAACAGCCTTAAACAGCTTTAAAAAGAATTGGCAGTAATTATCGAAGAACAACTTAATCAGGCAATGGAAGCTTATGAACGTTCTACGATGTACTTTCCACAATTTTGGGCATCTTTTTTAGCATCGTGGCTGATCAACCAAAATCCTGAGAAGGTTGTTGGAGAAATATCAAGCCAGATGTGGGCAATTTCACTGTTCACGACCTTGGGTGCGATGCACAACATCGGTGCACGAGCCATATCGGGTTGTAACCAGCTACCTCGTTCATCTTCCATACCCTGTGCTCCACATGTGCTCGTACTTCAGCACCAAATCACCAAAGAATTTATTTATTGAGCCCCTCTCCGCTCTCCAATGAGGCGTTTCGTTGCATCAGGTGTCACGCTAAGCGTTATTGCTCTGATGCTCATAGCACTGCTCACCCGAATAGTCATCCTCGACGCCAGACCCATGGATCACGACGAAGGTGTTGTTGCCTACCTGACGTATCAGCTCTTTAAAAACGGTTACTACCGCTACGACCCCGCCTTTCACGGCCCCTTCATCTACTTCGCCACCGCCGCACTATTCAAGCTCTTCGGCGACTCGGAAATCGTTACCCGCCTCCTGATTGTGGCCTTCAGCCTCATTGGTATTTACACTGCCATAAAAATGGAGAGGTGGATGGGCAAGGGTGCCTGGATCTTCGCTCTGACCCTCATCTTCTCCCCCTCAATCCTGTACTACTCCCGCTACTTCAGGAACGACATGATTGTTTTGTCATCATTCCTCGTGGTCGTCTACGCCTACCTGAGGTGGGTTGAGAGCGGGAGAGAGCGCTACGTGTATCTCGCCACCCTCTTCTTTGCCATAATCCTGTCCAGCAAGGAGAACGGGTACATCTATCTGGGAACCTTCCTGTCTTTTGCCTTCCTCTACGGCGTTTTTTCAGAGAGAGCCACGTATCTGAGACGAAAGCTGCTGGAGTGGGACTTGAAGAAGGTGAGAATCTGCGTGGTTTCAGCCATCATCTTCGCCTCAATCTTCGTCCCCCTCTACTCTGCCGGCTTTGCGGACATGGACGGCATATACCGGGCAACCATTGGTGGCGTAGAGCACTGGCTCTCCATGCACAAGCAGAAGGATCACTGGAAGCCCATGTACTACTACTCGAAAATCATGCTGAGGTACGAGTTCTTCACCCTTGCAATAGCCCTTGCGGCAATCCCGCAGTTCTGGAAGCGCTTAAAGGCAGCAAGCCGCCTTGAGTACTTCGCAGCCTACTGGAGCGTTACCGCCCTCGTTGCATACCACATCCTCTCCCACAAGGTGCCCTGGCTTCTGGTTCATATGGTGGCTCCTCTCGCCATGTTCGGCTCCATTTACGCGGGAAAGCTCTTCGAGGTCTGGGAGAACAGAGGGTTCAGGGTCTCACTCTTAATAGTTTTCATAGCCATGCTGGCTGTAAGCGTCCACATCAACTACATCAACTACAACGATGCGAGGGAGGACCTCATCTACATACAGGTTCAGCCATCAGCGGTGGAGCTGGCGGAGAGGCTGAAAGCGGATGTTGATGCTGGAAAAAAAGTCCTTGTGTATGAAGAGAGCAACGATTACTGGCCCCTGCCCTGGTACCTAAGGCATTCCAGTGTTGCCTTTTCAAGCAGGTACTACACCGGATACGATGTCGTTGTAACATCAGAAAGCCTTGCAGATAAGGTGGAAGAAAAAGGGTACAGACCGGATGGAGTTTACGAGATCAGGCCCGGCTACTTCATGGTTTATCTTGCAAGAGCTACATAGTTACATGAGGCCAAGGGTCGTGAGCTCCTCGGCTATCCGCTCCACAGCCCTTCTGGCATCCTCCGGGTTCTTACCGCCCGTCACCACCATCTTTCCGGAACCGAAAATCAGCACCACAACTCTGGGATTGTCCAGCCTGTAAACCAGGCCGGGAAACTGCTCCGGCTCGTACTCTATGTTCTCCAGCCCAAGGCCAATTGCGATGGCGTTCAGGTTCAGATCGACCCCCAGGTCAGCGGAGGCAACGATGTTCTGAACCCTGACGTCCGGCTCATCGATGACCGGAATTCCGAGAGCTCCTATGATCTTGACGACCTGCTTTACCGCCCTTCTCGCATCCTCAACGCTTTTAGAGCCGGTGCAAACAACCTTGCCGCTTCTGAACACCAGAGCTGCTGCCTTGGGCTCCTTCGTCCTGAGAACCAGTCCCGGAAATTGTTTAGGCTTGTACTCAGCGTCCTTTACTTCTCTGGCGATCTTGTTGAGGTCTATGTTCTCGCCAATCTGAGTTGAGGCGACAACATTCTCGATTTTTATCCTGTAATCTTTCATAACAACACCCAATCCAAACACTTTATAAACTATATAAATACCTTTGCCCATGCTCAGAAAATTTCTTTCGCTTCTCGAGAGGAAGGACATTTTCTACCTGGCCCTCATCGCAAACGTCGCCGGCACGGTTTACGGCTGGTATTACTACCGCTACCAGCTCCTTTCGACACCGCCCTACCTCTGGTTTCTTGTCACCGACAGTCCCAACTCCACGCTGTTTTTCGTTATCGCTCTGGTGATGATGAAGCTGAACCGAAAAAATGATTCCGTCTCCTTCTTCGCCTCTGCAAACCTGATAAAATACGGGCTCTGGACGGACTTCGTGCTCCTCTTCCACAGGGATTTCTTCTTCGCTCCAGAACGATACCTGCTGTACACCGGAATATTCGTAACCCACTTCCTCATGGCCGTTGAAGCGCTGCCCCTGGCATACACCATTAAAAGGCTCAGGTGGAGTTTTGGTATCGCCCTGATATGGCTGCTGGGGAACGATTACGTTGATTACTTCCACGACCTTCACCCTTACATCCCGGAAAATGGGATTGAGGCTGTGGCGGCATTCACCATTGCCCTGAGCGTCGTCACCTTCGCAGCACTGGCGTGGGTGGTGAGGAGCTGGAGTTTGGAAAGGGCGGGAAATGAGTGAATTAAACCCAAATCACTTCAGAACCTTGCCCGTGGCCATGTACCAGAGGTAAAGATCGAGCTCCCCCGGCATCATCCCGCATCGCTTTGCCAGCTCGGAGAAGCGCTGCTCGATCTGTAAATACCGCATCCTGCTCATGCTCTTCGGCATCTCCGCAATGTCGTGGTTGTGGAGAATTCTCAGTATGTGCTTGTCCAGAATTGCAACGTCGAAGTATCCCACGTTCCTGAGAAAGTGGCTCGCCTCCTTGTAGCCTATCCCCTTAACGTTTTTCACCAGCCACTCCCTTGCTTCAAAGGCTGATGGGAAAGATGTAACGATGTCCTTAATCCCGGCAAACCGCCTTGCTTCCACGATGTACCTCGCCCTGACATTGTAAAACCTGTAGCCTGTGGACTTCAGCCTTTCAGCCAGCTCTTCCCGGCTCAGCGTCAGAAAACCCTTTCCAATAGATTCCTGAGCCCTGATGCCGGCCTCAGCGGAGCTGTTTGCCGTAAGAATGCAGAAGCACAGCTCGGAAAACCACTCTTCGTTGCTTCTATCGCGCATCGAGATGAACTCCTGAAGCCTTCTCCTGACTACGGGCTCGATAGCCGGCCTGATTCTCTCAACTTTTTCAGCGAGCTCAGCAAATTCAGAGAGTTCAAAAAAAGAGTTATTCGAGGACGGCGACGATTTCAGCCTTAATCTCCCCTCTTCCACCTCTCGGCTCGGCAAGGGTTCTGCCACACACAAGGCACTTCACAACCGTGGAGGGATGATCGAAAATAATCTGAATGTTCTCGCAGTCCGGGCACTTCACCCTGACGAACCTGCTCTTCTTCACACCCATACCCATCACCTGTAAATGCATCATAAGTGCATCACTAACGTATCACTCCACAAGCTCGAACCTCTTCGCCCTCCACGTCGGGCGGTGCTCAGCCTTCTTGCACTCTGTGCAGCGGAACCTTATGTTAACCCTCTTCGTTGGCTTGTCTCCTCCGGGCACCTTGCTGAACTTGCCCAGGTTTCCAACCTTGCCCCTTCTCCACTTCTGCCTGTTAATCCAGCGCAGAGAGCTCTGCTTGCCCTTGCTTACCTTCTCCACCTCGTGAAGGGTGTGCCTGTTGCAGTACCTGCAATACGTCCTTATCTTCTTGGGATACTTCATCTTTTCACCTCGATCACTTCCACTGCATCACTCTTAACCAGCACGTTAGCATTAAGGGACGGAAGCGTTACAACATCCCCCTTTCTCAATTTATATGTTTTTCCATCGACACCCTCGAACTCGGGAATATCCTGCTTGACCCTCACGACGAAGTTTCCTCCCTCCTCATTTCTCTCTTCCTTAAACGCTTCGCCTTCAAAAACCCATTTTCTGAATTCCTGCAGAACTTCAGTGATTTTTCTGAAAAGCTCCCTCTCTTTATCAATCAGGTTCTCCATGCCCTCTATTCCGCTTTCCGTCTCGCACACCTCAGCCCATGCTGCCCTGACAATCTTGCTCACCCTCGCCTCGAATATCCTTCGCTGAATCTTTCTGATCGTTCTTATCTCATCGTCTATCCTCTCAATGTCCTCTGATTCCCTCCTGAGCTCCTCCAGCTCCTTAATTCTGTTCCTGAGCATCTCATAGAAGTCCGGATCGATCTTCTGAATCCTGCTCCCTCTGCTTTTCTCAACAATTATCAGGAGTTCTTCGATGTCCATAATCCTCACCTTTTCTTACTCCAGCCCAGCTTAATGGCCGTAAATCGCTGCACCCCTGCACATAAGGAATATGGCTGCACATTCAGGCAGCTTAACGTTGCCGGGATGCAGCTCATAAACTTCTCCGTTCATCCTGAACCTCACCTTCCTCTTCACCACAACCTTAATCTTTTCTTCTCCAAAGGCAAGGGCGTCGCTGAACGGGTCGAAGCTTTCAAGCTCGTCATAGCTCAGGAGTTTCGCAACGAATCCGGTTTTCCCGTGCAGAGAATTTGGCAGTCTTATGAGCCTTTTCACGTCTCCAGTAACGGGAGCATCAACCTCCACGGATATCTTTCTGACGCATGCCTCAATCAGAAAGTTGACGAAGTTCTCAACCCTCCTGCCCTTACCGAGGAAGGCAAAATCTCCTTTCTTTATCCTCTCGAAAACGCCCTCATCCGAGAAAGCCTCAATAATCCGTGCTTTCTGCTTGCCAACCAAGCCATGCCGCTTCAGAAGCTCCTCAAGCTTCCCGCTTCTGACCGCCTTCCTGAGCACCTCGGCGACACACGCATGTATCTCCTCCAGCCTCCCGTCGAAACCGGTGACTCTGTAGTCAGAGAGGGTTAGGAACTCAACTATCTCTCTCCTCTCAGCACTGCCAAGCTCCATGAACTCATCATCCAGCACGTGGATGTGGTACCCCCTGCTGCCCGAGAACACGATCTCCATCTCCTTCACACCAAATCTGCTCTCCAGTATGTCGTACAGCTTCATGATCTCCTTCTTTGCCCTCTGCAGCTTGTTGCCTTTTCCGGATATGTGGTCCGCGTCGATGTCAAATATGAGCTCGGCACCGAGCCAGCCCTTTTCCTCCATTTTTTCAGCGCCTGGATTGCTGTACAGGGCAGAGGAGTAGTATATGTGGGCTGGAGGGCTGGACAGGATCTGAGCTCTCAGCTCCATCACGCTTTCGAAGCCCACGTGTCTCAGCATCACGAAATCTGGAAGGGTTGAAATTGCCACAAAAGCCCACTCTCTCCTCTCCATCTCTCTCGGAACGAATAATTCATTCTCCATGTAATATTCGGAAAACTTACGCTGGAGGTAGAGTTTTGTCATCTCGTCCATACTCTCTCGGTATCAGTTGAGCACATCACTTACTTTTCTTTTGCCCTTTGAGTAACTCTGGATGTAACCATGTGTACTGACAATCCATTAAAAAAATAAAAATAAAAAACTAGAGATCCTCGAAAGTAATAACCCTAACATTTGTGGGAACCTTAACAACATTACCGAGTCTGACGCCGACCAGATACTGTATGTTCTTCTTGGCTGCAAGATCAACAACCCTCTGGGTTATGACGCCATCGAAAATCAGGTTGGATGCCCTTGTGTTGTTGGTCTTAAGCACCTTAACGAGGTCTCTGACCGGAATTTCTTTGATGAGGTTTCCGTTTCTGTCGAGAAGCCTCGCAATAAGCTTCCCTTCGATCTCTTCCTTGTGCCTTCTCAATACCGAGATGAAGTCCTTGCTCTCTTTGACCTCCCTGACATCCCTAGCTTCCCGGACTTCCCTGCTCTCTCTCGCATCCCTTGCCTCTTTCTGAATGTCTTCCCTCGCTTCCCTCCTGTCCTCCTTCGCCCTCAAAACGTGGATCTGTTCAACCGGAACCTTGTTTCTCAGTGACTTCACGATCTCCTTCTGTGTGAGGTCTTCAACTCCCTTCCCTTCAGGAGCTCTTGCAACATAATCAATGTCGGCAACCTGGAGGAGCTCTTTCAGTATGAGGTCTCCACCCCTGTCTCCATCAAGGAAGGCGGTAACGGTCTTCCTCTTGGACAGCTCCACGATTGTTTTTGGTATGTTCGTTCCTTCGACAGCTATAACGTTCTTGATTCCATGTCTCAGGAGATTGAGAACGTCTGCTCTCCCCTCAACAATGATTATGGCGTCAGACTCGTCAATGGCTGGGCCAGCGGGCAGCCCGTCCTCTCCATATTCAAGTATCTCCTCAGCCCTTACTGCCTGCCTGACGAGGTCTGCAATCTTCTCGGACTCAACCTCTGGCTCCTCAAACAGCTCCCTCAGTATGTCCTTGGCCCTCTCTATTATCTTCTTCCTCTTGCTTGCCCTGACGTCCTCTATCTTGTTGACCTTTATCTTCGCAGCACACGGCCCGACCCTCTCAATTGTTTCAAGGGCCGCAGCGAGGATGGCTGTTTCAATCTTGTCAAGGCTGGATGGAACCCTGATCTCACCGTAGCTCTTCCCGCTCTTGCTCTCAATTTTAACTTCTATTCTGCCTATTCTGCCAGTTTTCTGAAGCTCTCTCAGGTCCAGATCGTCTCCGAGCAATCCCTCGGTCTGCCCGAATATGGCTCCCACAACGTCTGGACGTTCTACGACACCTTCTGCAATTATCTCAGCGTATATGAGATACTTGGTGGTATCGCTGGGGGCTTTCATTGTCATCCCTCCATATT
>CAZHKD010000081.1:0-7928 GCA_964533255.1 uncultured archaeon
GTCTGGCCTCCCAGACGTTAAGCGACTCTCCCTTGTCAAGCACCTTGACTTCTCCTGAAGCGACGCTGCCAGACCCGCTGGGCCACAGATATCTGACGATGATGCCTGTAACATCAATCGTGAGTATTGCTCCAAAAATTCCTCCAATAATTTTTAAGAGCCCTCTCCTCCTCATCTCACTCCTCCTCCAGAACCGTGACGAATTCATCATCAAGCAGCCCTTTAACGTATGTGTAAACAATGGCTGCTCCGACGAAGAAGATGCCTGAAAGGGTCATGCCCACTTTAATACTCATTTCGTACGGATCAAGGGGCTGGATCAGCAGATAAAGAAGGTAAACGCTGAGGACGACTGCTATGAACACCTCAATTAAGAGGGCTGCGCTTCCAATTTTTGTGACCCTCTCATTCCTTTCAATCCTCTCAATCTTTTCAATTATCACGTTTCCTCACCCCCGCTCCTGTCCAACCCACCTAATCCACACCTCACAGCCTCCAGTACCTCACAACAAGGAGCATGGTCAGGATGATTGCAACAACAGTACCTCCTACGTTCCAAGTTGGTATGTGGATTCCGAGCTCCTCATACTCCTTTTCAGCCCCTCCAGCTCCGGGTGTTGACGGCTGCAACTTTCCAGCCTGTCCATTCCCGCCCAACGAGTCTATGTAGGATGCAAGCTCGTTCAGCTCATCTTCACTCAAACTTAAGGGGCTCCCAGGTGGCATTCTACCACTTTTGACGGCATCTTTTGCAGCAGCCCCGTTTCCAGCTATATTGAAGTTCTCTCCTTTTTCACCGTGACAGCCCTCACAGTATTGTGCGTAGATTTCCTCACCCCTGCTTTTGGTAACTCTGGGCTTCTCCACAAAGCCCTCGAAGGAGTAGTTGTGCTGTAGGTAGTACCTTCCCCTTTCGTTCAGCCTGGTGTAGTCTCCTGACACATGGCAGAAAGGACAGTTTCTGCTCTCTTTAGCCCCGTACTCTGGAGTTGCGGAGGCAGGGAGGAGGAATAACAGTGACAGAAAGATTGCAACTGTGGAAGCTATAGGCATCCATGCCGCTTTCATCTCGCAGCCCTCCGCACAAGAAGTGCTGTGAGAATTGCTGCAAAGAAGGCCGCAGCTTCAAATCCAGTGGTGGATTTTTTCTCCTCGTTTACTCCGATGAGGTTTTTGACTGCATCAATTTCGGCCTCAAGCCTCTCTAAGTTGAATTCATGCCAAGTTGCTGGAAAAGCATTCAAAATCTGCTCAGCCTTTTTTATATTCTCCCCATTCCTTCCTTCGGACTTCATTTTAATGACCGTCGCTTTGAGTTCAAGACTCTGCTTTAACAGCTCCTGAGCTTTTGCAGGAACCTGCGGATCGGCACCTATGTTCTCGTTGTGGCAGTTCTGGCAGATTTTTGCCAGTTCTGTCGCCTCAGGGATATCGAAGGTGTGGGGCCGGTGGCAGGTGGAGCATGAAGGGGCGAGCTCCACTTTTTCCAGCCTTTTATAGTGTTTGGAGAGCGAGAATTCTGATAGCTGCTTTTCATGACATTTACCGCATGTTGATGGAAGGTTGAGGTAATATATCGGACTTTCAGGGTCTGAAGACCTCAAAACGCCCTTGTGAGCTTCATCTTTATCCTCAGCATCAGGGTTTCCGCCATGACATTTATCACAGGTTACTCCACTGACGGCATGCTTGGAAGCTTTCCACTGGACGTAGTTGCTCATGGCAAGGCGGGATAGCAGATCTTCATGGCATTCCAAGGAACATGAGACTCCTCTTTCAAGATGCTCCTTCCTTATCTCGTTAAACCTCATCTCTTCAGGCGTAAATGCAGAAACAGACTTGTGACACTCGACGCAACTGTTTTCGGCTGAAACAACAGTAACGAAGGCAACGAGAGCTATGGCAAGCAGTGAGATAAAGACCATTCTCATCCCATCACCAAATGAATTTGTAAATGATTATTTTAAATAATTTTTGGGCACAAAAGTGGGGGTGCTGAAAATTTTTAAACTAAATTTTTTAAAAAAAATTTATAAATTTCTTATTTTATTTTAACCTTCTTATGAGAATAACTGCTGCAAGCGCCGCCGGAAACGCTCCAAACACTGTAAACCCTGGAGTCTCCTTGACTTCTTTCTCCTCTACCTTAGGAGACAGAATCTCCTGCAGCTCGCTTTTGACTTCATCGTACTTCAGCTCAACACCGTCTACTGACGCCTTTAGCCCGGCCATATCAAAGGAATGCCATTTCTCCGGAATCTGATTCAGTTCTGCTTTTGCTGCCTTTATTTTGGAGAGCACATCAGCAACATCGTATCCCTGAGTTTTTGCCTCTTTAGCTCTCTTCTCCAGCAGATTGAGGCTCTTCTTCAACAAAACTGTCTTTTCGAGCACCCTTTCTGACTCATACGGGATGTTTAGAGGTGCCACTCCCCCGTTCTCAGCATGACAGGCTCCACAGAACCTTACGAACTCTTCAGGCTTTCTCACATCGTACTTGTGCGGTGGATGGCAGGTTGTGCAACTCGGAGCCTGTTGCAGAGTTTCCAGCAGTGCATAGTGCTTGCTTTGCTTGAAAGCTTCCAGCTCTTTCCTGTGACACTGTCCGCAAAGTTCAGGCACTCTGGTGTAGTACAGTGGGCTTGATGGATCGGTTGGTGGGATTATGCCCTTATGGGCTTCTTCCTTGTAATAGGCACTGGCATTCCCGCCGTGGCATTTTTCACATGTTATTTCGTTCAACCCGTGTTTGGACTCGCTCCACTGAATGTAGGCAGAAGAGGCAATTCCCTTGAATTCGTCAGCGTGGCACTCCAGGCTGCATGAAATTCCCTGAGAAATGTGCCTCATCCGTATTTCGTTGAACTTCATCTCCTCCGCTGTGTAGTTTACGATGTATCTGTGACACTTCACACATTCGTTGGCGGATGCGACACCTGCAATGCCTGCACCTGCTAGAATTAACATGGCGACTGCTAATATTAGTCTTCTCATTTCAAACCCTCCAAAAATCGGTGCCCATTAATCATTATTTAAAGGTTAGGATTTTGAAAAATTTACAGATTTCTCCTGTTTACCTGTGGCAGACGTTGCACTCAAGCCCGGGGTTGTGATTGATTTTATCCGCATGACACGTCGTGCAGTCCTGCCTTATGCTGCCAGTGGTGTGGGGCACATGGCAGTCTGTGCACTTTAACTCATTGTGCTTCTCGTGAATTGTGGTTTTCGGCTCCTCATGGCAGACGTTGCACGCCAGTGGTTTTTCATCGACGTGTGGCTGGTGGCAGGTGCTGCATTCAGATTTTTCGTGCGCACCCATTGGCAGGCGTAATATGGTGGTTTTGGTTGCGTGGCACTTCATGCAATCCAGCTTGGTGGGGCTTATTGTCACGACACCGCTGCCAGCAAAGGAGACATTAACCAAGAAATCGTGGCACTGGGTGCAGTGGAACTGCATCTGGGGAATCTTCACTATTTTGTCTGAGTGGCACTTCAGACACTCTTCATTTGAAGGTACAAACTTGTGAATTCTTCCGCCGTGGCAGTCGAGGCATCTTATGTTGTCTTTGCTCAGGTGCAGCTCGTGTCCGGCAGTTGTTGCGACATATGGCCACTTGGGCGACTTTGTGAAATGGCACTGTTCGCAATTCTCATTTGGCACATTTACGTGCTCTGCGATCTCTTCCGGAATCTTCTCAGGGCGTGATGTGAAGTACGTTACCAAGAGTCTCATATTTGATGCTAGGTCGGCCTCATGGCAGTCGTGGCAATTTATGTTTTTGTGCGGGCTCTCGTTCCATCTAATCCATGCTTCTTCCATGAGGTGGCAGGTCTTACAGAAGCGGGGGTCATCCTCGACGTAGTAGAAGGAATTTACCGCAGAGTAGCCAAGTAATGCGCCTGAGATAACAACCAATGCCAGAATCACAAAGGCATTTATCCGCATATTTATCGCAGCCCCAACTGATAATAAATAACTTTCTAAACTCTTGCTAAACTCTCGGCATTACGAATTTGAAAGGCGCACAGGTGGTAAATTTGTATGGCAGATCTTACATTTATCTTCATTTACAATGGGCTTGTGGATGACCTTGGGATGGCACCTCAAACAGTCTAACTTCAGGTTACCGACGTGGATTTCATGCATTTGCAGATCAGGCAGCGTTACATTTTCAACTGCTCTCTGATGGCATTCCTGGCAGTTCCGGCTCATGTTTCCGACTTCGACATATGTCTTATCGTGGCAGAGCTCGCATTTTATGCCCCTGTCAACGTGCGTTGTGTGGTTGAACACGTATCCGCCAATTCTCACATCTACCCGTGGACTTCCGTGACACGATGGGCATCCGCTGATTGGCACACCTTCAGGAGTCTTGTAGAAGTGGCAAACAAAGCATGTTGAATCCTTTACAGCGATGTGGCTGCCAACTACAAGCTCGCTGTGGCAGCTCACGCACTGTAGCTTGATGAAGCCTCTCTTGTAACCCTCAAGGTGGTTACGGTGGCTGAATGACATGTTCTTGTACTCAATCTTTTGAATTTCCATCACGTCCTGATGGCATGCAAGACAGTTCTCGTTGGATATGTTGGCAGGGATGTCAACGTATGGCGGAACCTCTGGCCGAAGTGCGGAGAGGGAATGATACGTGCCTTTCAGGAAGTTTACTGGCCCTTTTCCAAAATGGCACTCGTAGCACTTTATTCCGCGATGAGTGGACTCGTTCCAGCTTTCGAAGTACTTCTCCATCCCGTGGCAGGTCGTGCATATTCTGGGGTCGCTGGTGTACTCAATACCGATAAAAGCAGTGTTGAAGGCGAAAAACAAAATAACTACAAGAAAAAGAAAGATTAGTTCTGGAGGTCTTCTTTTGACCTCTACCAGCCTGCCACCTTTCCTGCGCCACTCTTTCCCGCACACCTCGCATTTGAGTATTCTCCCCTCAGACTCGTTTTCTGATGTGCAAAATGGACACTTCCACTTCATGCTATACTCTCTCTGCCAGATCAACGCTTATATGCTTTTCCGGTCGAATCACACTGGGTACCACTTTTTTCTCTGGGAACGGTGGCAGGAAGTAGGCGACAATGGTCATTATTGCAAATGGTGCCAGCAGGACGCCAATAGCTGCTAAAAGACCTTCTCTACCGAAGAGTGGCGGTGAGTAGCCTATGTATCCTCTCAGGCTGTAGTCCACAAGCTGCGCTCCGATTACCATGTTCCACCTCATGGCGAATACCACGATGAGCACTGATACTGCCACAATTGCATACATCGCCTGTTTTGCTGTGCCCTTCAGATTTCTGCCGAATCTGAGGAAGAGCAAAGCCTCCATTGAGCCTATGACCACAATCATCTGGGGAATTACGAGTTCGCTGGCTGTTATCTTTATCACGGCCCAGGCAACATCTTCTTTGTAGGCGTAGAGGATTGTGTTGATCATCTCAAGTCCAAAGGCTGCCAGCAGGAAGAAGAACAGGTAGTATGCGATTGTGTCCACCACATTCTCCCTCACTTCTCTTCGGTATATCCTGCATGCAATAATGTACACAAGTATTACCAGTGCTGAACCGGCAGCAAGTCCACCAAATACGAAGCTCACTGGCAGAATTGTGGTGTTCCACCACGGGTTGGACTTGACGACGCCGAAGAGGAATGAGACGTAGCTGAGGCACCAGGCGGCTATTAGCTCTATGAGCGTGAGTACCCTTATTATTTTGTGATCAAGCCTCAGAGATTCCTCGCTTATGTCGTAGACCCCCAGAGTTAAAAGTCTGTAAACAAGCCTTTTGATAGGATTTCCTTCACTCTTAGCGTAAATCACAATATCTCTTCTGAAGCTGAACCACATCTCGCCCAGAAGGGTGAAGAGCTCAGTCATGTAAACGATGCCGAAGACTGCCATCACCGAGCTGAAGTTTGGAGTGACGTAAATCTCAAAGGCCCTCTGAGGCTGGCCAAGGTCGAGAAGCAGAGGCAGAAGAGCTGAGAGAACGAAAGGCAGGGTGGCAACCAGAATGAGCTTTTCAGCATCCTTCAAGTCCTTCCTCCAGAACTCTGAAATGGCGTAAATGGTGACCATGCCGGTAATTATGCTGACGAGGTAGGGGTAGACGACAATTAAAACGCCCCAGAAAACTTCATGGTTCGGGTAAACGTATCCCTCAACAGCCGTCACTCACCACACCTCCCACCCTATCTTCTGGTAGAACACCTTTGGCTTGGTATTCAGCTCTGGCTTCAGGACCTTGATCGTTGGATCTCTCAGCCGCTTTGCAATTTCTTCATCATCGGGCTTCCCAAAGATTCTTGCTCCTGTAGGACAGACAGGCACGCATGCTGGCTTTAAACCCCTCTTTACTCTGTGGTAACACCATGTGCACTTATCAACCACCCTTTCCTCTTCCTCAAAATATCTTGCCCCGTAAGGGCACGCCTGTATGCAGTACTTGCAGCCTATGCAGTGATCCTTATCGATTAGGACAAAGCCCTCTTCGTTGAGCCATGTTGCATTAACTGGACACACTTTGACACATGGTGGCTTCTGGCAGTGCATGCACAGCTTGGGAACAAAATACGTCCTCAGCAGGTTCGGAGGTTTTGAAATTTCGTCAAATCCATATTCCCCTCCTTCTGGCGATTCGACGTAAACTTTCTCAACACCATTCTCCATCCAGACAACGTACCTCTCCACCCACGTTCTATACTTTCCTTCCGGAACATCGTTCTCTGCTCTGCAAGCCCTTACGCACGCTCCGCAGCCTATGCATCGTGATGCGTCAACAACGAAAACGTACACGCCATCATTTGCGGATGTGCTGGACTCGTCATTTGCAGAAGATACGCCGGGTAATGCAAGTATGAACGTGGCAGACGCCACTGACTTCAGAAATCTTCTTCGCGTAATCGCGTTGCGCCCAATCATGCTACCACCCTATCACCCAAACCACGGATAATGCGGGTCGTGACAGACTGTGCAAGGCTGATCGGGATATCCATGGTTGTCCCAGTCTTCCAGCAACCTGTAATCCGGCCTTCCCAGGACGGATTTGTGGCAGTTCAAGCAGAATTCTCTGGTATTTTCAACATCCATATCCCTGGGCGGATGCCCCTTTCCGTATCCATGACACGTCTCGCAGCTGAATTTATGGCCACTCTTCTCGGTAAGCTCATACTCTTTCTTATGACAATCTTTGCAGTATTCTTTTTCAGTATACTTGGGTTCATTGAGAAGCTCTTTCTGGTTCCTATCCATTCCGTAGTGCCCGGAAATGCCCACCAACTTGTCTGCATAACCCGGGTATACCTCCTCTCCCAGGGAGCTCAGAACAAAAATACTACCAATGAAGGCTGCAAGTACTAAAATAAAGAGAGCAAAAGCGCGAACTACGTGTTTCATTCAGGTACCCCCGAAATCCCTGAAAAATAAAAACTGGGGACTACCCGGAGACCTCTTCCTTTTCCTCGACTCCCATGAGCGTCTGTACAGCCATGACGGTAAGGGTACCAACTGTGAGAAGCAGGATGACACTGATGCTGCTGAAGGCTATGATTGCTCCGAAGAAGCCCATGTTGCCGTAGATGGCATCAAGCAGCACAACACCTATAACTGGGAAAGCCGCCGCCAGTGTCAGTACGCTTAGGACTTCCCACTGTTTCAGGTATCCAACCAGCAGATTCAGTATTGCTCCGATTATACCCACAGCCACGAAAACCATAACGAGGTCGGCCATTTTATTCACCCCAGTAACCACTACCATCCCATCATTTATAAAACCAGATTCGGTTTTTCTATAATAATTCGTAACTTATTTTTTATGAGAGCTATCGTATCGATATTCAATTAAGAATTAGGGGTGCTGCCTAAACCTTTCCAGTAAGTTAAAGAATGATTTCGATTATTTTCCTTATAATAGGCAAATTTGGGGTG
>CAZHKD010000082.1:0-7598 GCA_964533255.1 uncultured archaeon
TTGAGAACGGTGAGCTGGTAAAGGTCAGGAAGATAAAGGACAGAAAGCCGGTGGAAGAGTACCTAAAGCCCCAGAGGCGTTTCAGGCACCTCTTCAGACACCCTGAAGGAAAGGTCGTTCTGGAGCAGATCCAGAAGATCGCCGACGAGAATGCAAGGCGTTACAACCTGGACATCTGAACTTTTACCGATTTTTACGCCCCAACCCTTTTTATTTGAGAAGTGCATGAAAATAGAGATGGGATTGGGGGCATATAAGCTGAGAAGAAAAAGGAAAAGTTAGAAGTTAATAACGGCCTTGTAGATCATGACTCCGAAAGAAGCTCTCGAAATTTCAAGGAATGTAGTTGAGGAAGTCAGGAGAGCCGTTGAGCCAATAGCTGGAAGAAGGTCTGCAGCAGAGGATGTCGGGATTGGTAAGGACGGCACACCCACCAAGCTCATAGACAAGGTAGCAGAAGACGCAGCACTGAGGGTTTTAAGGGAATACGAAGTTACTGTAGTGAGCGAGGAAGCGGGCGTTACCGGAGAAGGAGATACGGTTGTAGCCCTGGATCCCATTGATGGGACGTTCAACGCCACAAGGGGGATTCCTGTTTACTCCGTTGCTCTGTGCTTCTCATCAAGCAGGAAGCTCAGGGACGTTTTTTTCGGTTACGTAACGAACCTTGCCACCGGCGATGAATGGTATGCGGACAGCGTAGCATACAAGAATGGTGAGAGGGCAACAGTGTCTCAGAGAGACGACATAAACTGCAATGCCATCATGTACTATCCCACGAAGGAGTATGGCTTTAGAAGGGTCAGGATTTTTGGGAGCGCGGCCCTTGAAATCTGCTTCGTTGCAGACGGCTCCATTGATTGCTTCATCGACATCAGGAACAACGGTGGAAGGGGGATGCTGAGGGTTTACGATGTTGCCGCTTCCATCTACATAGCGTCGAAGGCGGGGGCGGTTGTAAGCGATGACGCAGGCAGAGAGGTGTGGGATAAAAGAATAAGCATGGACGAGCGCTTCAAACTTGTTGTTGCCAATCAGAAGCTCCATAAAAGACTTCTGGAGATTTTAAAATGAAGGCTGCAGTAGTATACAAGTACGATTCGATTGAAATTGCTGAGGATGCGAGGAGGTTCATTGAGGAGAGCGTCTGCCCTGCTGAGATTTTCCACATACCCGATAAACGCTTAGAAGGTTACGACTTCATAGTTTCGGTTGGTGGTGATGGGACAGTCCTCAGAATTCTTCAGGAAGTGGAGGAGTGTCCGCCAATATTCGGAATCAACACCGGCAGGATAGGGCTGCTAACCCATGCGACACCAGAAAACTTCAGAGACGTTCTGCCGGGAATTATAGACAGATGGGAGACTGAAGAGTTCATGAGGATTGAAGCTGAAATAAACGGCAAGGTCATGATGAGGGCATTGAACGAAATCGCTTTTCTCAGCAGCACTCCCGCGCGTCTGGTAGGGCTGAAAGTGTCTGTAGACGGCATTGAGATAGAAGACATGCGGTGCGACGGGATGCTCTTCGCAACCCCCATCGGTTCCACAGCCTACGCCCTTTCTTCGGGAGGCCCAATCATAGACCCCTATCTGGATTCCATCCTCATAGTTCCCGTTGCCCCCTTCAGACTGGGCTGGAAGCCCTGGGTAATAAAGCACGACCGCAGAATAGAAATTGAGGTTTCCAAGGAGAGAGACGCTCTGGCAATTTCCGATGGGCAGAAAATTCTTGAAGTAGGAAACGAGGATCAGGTAGCTGTTTTCACTTCGCAGTTTCCGGCAGTCTTTTTCAGAAGTGGATTCAACAGACTCGAAAGGATAAGAGGGAAGCTGATGACTCTTCGATGATTGAGGTGGTTGCATGCTTCTACTCGGCCTCATAGGACATCCCGTTGCCCACAGCGTCTCTCCAGCAATGCATCAGGCGGCAATGAGGGAGCTAGGAGTGGAGGGCTCCTATCTGGCTTTCGATGTTCTGCCCGATAATTTGAGAGATGCAGTATTCGGAGCCAGAGCTCTGGGATTCAGGGGTTTAAACGTGACGATCCCGCACAAAGAAACCGTTGCAAGGTATCTTCGCCTGAAGGAGGAGGCTGAAGCAATAAAGGCTGTGAATACCATAAAGCTTGACGACATGACTGGCTACAACACCGACGTCTATGGAGCCATGAAAGCTCTGGAGCAAGCCGGTTTCAGGGCGAGGGGGAGAAGGTGCCTGATTGTCGGGGCAGGAGGTGCAGCAAAGGCCATCGGTTACGGACTCATAAGAGCTGGAGCAAAGCTTGTTGTTACAAACAGAACGCCATCCCGGGGCATAGAACTCGCCAACTTCCTGAGAAAATTCGGGCCGTGCACTTTTATCCACTTCGACAGACTTCACGAACTGAGGGGGAGAATAAACCTCATCGTCAACGCCACCCCGCTGGGAATGGAGGGGTTTGAAGAACGACTCCCTGTTCCGGCACCGCTTCTTGAGAGAGTCACGGTCTTTGACACCGTCTACAATCCAATGGAGACTCTGCTGATAAAGGAAGCGAAAAAGAGGGGTTGCAGGGTGGTTTACGGAATTGAAATGCTCGTCCATCAGGGTGCCAGGAGCTTTGAGATCTGGACTGGCACGAAACCGCCGGTTGAGGTTATGAGAGATGCCGCCATAAAGGCTCTGAAGAGCAGAAGTGGCAGAACTCACGATTGACCCAAGCACCTACACGTCTGAATTCTCCGATTCGATTTTTGTTTTATTTCCCCTGTACAGTACAATCCTCACTCTCTCCTCAGTGACGATTCCTTCCTTGATTATCTCTTCCAATCTCGGTTTAATTCGGTCTATTTTCTCCTTTTTATCAACAACCTCTATCACTACCGGCAGATCCGTTGAGAGCCTGAGTATAGACGTGGTATGTATTCTGCTTGTTTTTCCGTATCCATGGATGCCTCTCAGAACCGTGGCACCGGCCAGACCTTCCCTTTTAAACATCTCCACGAGGTATTTGTAAAGGGGCTTACCCTCGTATCTGTCGGATTCACCGATGAATATTCTCAGGAGTACTGCTTCCTCCTCTTTCCCCATTTCAGTGCCTCCACAACCCAACAACAATAACTTTGCCCAGGTACACGGCAAGCAGTGAGAGCGTAATGGTTCCTACTAAATTCAGAGCAGATAAAACAATTTCCTTCTGCTCAAGAAGTCTGAAGGTTTCGTAGCTGAATGTGGACATTGTTGTGAACGAACCCAGCAGGCCTATTGTCAGAAAGATTCTCACTTCGCTGCTGAAAAGCCCTTCGTACTCTGAGAGGTGCATTATCAGACTCAGCGTGAAGCTGCCTATGACGTTGACTGCGAGAGTTCCCAGCGGGAAGCTCAGAACCCCATTTTGAATCCATCCCCCGATGGCGTACCTCAGCACTGCTCCCAGAAAGCCACCGATGCCTATCAGCAGCAGACTATTCATGCCCGCCCTCCACTTGAGATTTCGGTTTCAATCCCCACCTGCATATCCCTCCAGAATCCTCAAACTTGCCACTGCGTAGTACGTATTTTCCAGAGTTGATATGCCTCCATAGATGCTCCTTCTAAAGCCGCCGTTGGTGTTCTGGAGAGATGCAATATATCTCAGAATTTTACGGCATGCAAAGCTTGGATACCTGAATCTGAGAACTTTAAAGCTTGAAAGGGCGTAGTACGTCTCCTCCAGGTATGGTGGGTAGCCTCCGGGAGATTTCGTAAAGCCACCCGCTGGACATTCATGCTGTCTGATGAAGGAAATAACACCACTGCGATTCTCAATTCTGTCGCCGAGGGTGTAAAGGCAGTAGTAGGTATCCTGAAGGTTTGGAGAGCCGACTCCAAAGCCAACTCCAAATTCTCCCTCTTTCCTGAACTTTTCTACGAAGTCTTTCACGGCATTCGGGATGTTCTTGCCAACCAATCTGAGGGAGGACGTGAGGATGTAAATCTCCCTCAGCATACTGGGTAAATCAAATGAGTACGTGGCTGTGGTACCTCCATCGTAATCCACGGTTTTCGGAACCGGTTGAGCTGCCCTTTCAAGAACCTCCCTAAGTCTTCCAAGCAGGAATCCACTCAAGTCCGGCAGCTCTTCCCCCAGCAACTTCAGGCAGTTGAATGTGTAGAATATGGCGTAAGGCTCCTCCCTTATGCTGTCATTGAGGAACTTCACAAGCCCTTCTCTGCCTGATATTTCTGCATCGATGGATTTCAGGACATATACTGCGTAGTACGTCTCAGGCAGAGAAGATGGTAAGGGTCTGCAGAAGGCGAAGCCCCCATCTGAGGCTCTTCTGGAAAGTACGAAATTCTTCAGCTTTTCGATGTCAATATTTCTCGCTTCTCCTGACTTATCGAATAACTCAACTACATGCGGGATCAGCATTCCACCTCCAGCGTGCAGAACAGGCGTCATCAGCCTTTAACGGCGGTTAAGGGTGGACGCCATCACCCGCTGAAAGCGGCATGCAAAGTTTGCTATATATCCTTTACGCCAATTTTATGCAGAACTGTAATTAACCATGGTTGATAACTCTCACAACCTCGAGACTCAAATCCAGACTCCTGACGCTGTGCGTAAGCCACCCCAGGCTTATAATGTCAACATCCAGCTTAGCGTAATCCATTATGTTATCAGGAGTTATCCCTCCGGACACCTCTATTGTAATGGAGGGGTTTACTCCCCTCACCAAATCGACAGCCTTCCTTACCTCATCCACACTCATGTTGTCCAGCATTATGATGTCTGCCCCCAGCTTCGCTGCTTTTACAGCATCTTCCAGGCTGCTAACCTCAACCTCAACTCTGCCGTGTCTTTTGCCCCTCTTCACAGCCTCCTCTAAACCCGCGATGGCTATGTGATTGTCCTTGATCAGAACTGCATCGCTCAGAGACATCCTGTGTGCGTAACCCCCACCAATTACCACGGCTTTCTTGTCGAAATACCGCATCCCGGGACACGTTTTTCTCGTAGCAGCAATTTTAACCCCGGGATTCACCTTCCTCACTTCCTCTACAATTCTCCTTGTAGCAGTAGCAATTCCGCTCATTCTGGCAATGAGATTTAAAGCTGTCCTCTCCAGCATGAGAATTCGCCTGGCATTGCCCCTGCAGCGCAGAACAACGCTTTCTGCTTTAACTGCACTGCCATCTTTCACGCAATCCACCACTTCAACTCCAAAATCCTTGAAGAGCAGAACCGCCTCCTCCATGCCAGCAATTACACCATCCTCCTTGATCACCACAGCAGCTTCGCAGCTCACGTCTGCGGGAATTACCGCCTCGCTTGTAACGTCTCCTTCAGGAGCGTCCTCCTCCACGAACTCCCTGAGCTTTCCGAGCACGTCGAAGCTGCTGAACTCATCACTCATGCTTTCAGCATCCTCTCTATGGGCTTCAAAGCTTCGAGCATGATCCTCTCTGGAAGCCTGACTTCGTACCGCATTTTCTGCAGCGCCCTCAGAACGCTTTCCAGCGTTATCTTCTTCATGTTGACGCAGACAGCATTCCTGACGGGATAGAACTCCTTTTCAGGATAGAGCTTTTTGAGCCTGTAGCACATCTCCCTCTCGGTAAACACAGCCCAGCGGTCATGCAGGCAGGCATTCTTCACCATACCGCCAGTTGAGGCGACGAGGTCAGCCATGCTCCACACTTCAGGCCTGCACTCAGGATGGGCGACTACCTTCGCTTTCCATTTTCTGCGGGCAGCCTCGACATCTTCCCGGCTGAACCTGACATGAACCACGCAGTGCCCGTTTTCCGGGACTGGAATTATCATCTTTTCGGGAACCTTCTGCTGAACGTAGGCTGCCAAATTCGCATCAGGCCCGAAAATCACCACATCGCTTTCCATGCCTCTGACAACATCCACAGCGTTTGCCGAGGTGCAGATGGCGTCAGCATAAACCTTGCATTCGGCCGTTGTGTTTATGTAGAGCACCACCTCCCCTCCGAATTTCTGCTTCGCCTCCACTATCATTTCCGGCCTCAGCATCCTTGCCATCGGACACACAGCATCTCTGCTTGGATGAAGGACAACCTTGTCTGGATTCAGAATTTTTGCAGTCTCCGCCATGAAGTCAACGCCGCAGAAAACTATAACGTCTGCATCGCTCTGCCTCGCCTTCCTTGCAAGCTCTAAGGAATCGCCAACAAAATCTGCTATGTCCTGCACCTCCGGGCGCTGATAGTTGTGGGCAAGAATCATGGCATTTCTCTCCTCCTTGAGCCTGAGTATCTCTTCAACATCTCCACTCATAGCACCACCAGCCTGCTGTTCAGAATTTTCAAGAGCCTAACAACTGAAAGGGCTGCGATCACGCTCGTCTTTGGATTTTGCTCCAAAGGTCTATTTTTTATCCGGATATATATCTCTCCAAACTCGCCGGAAGCAAAAATCTCGTGGATGTTTTCTGCTGAGCTCCCGGGAAGCATCTCCACATCCACATCTCGCTGCGCTGCCAAGCTGAGAGTTGCAGCCACATTTATTTGCCTTGGAAAGAGCTTAACAGCTTGCGAGGCCTTTCCTGAAAACCGCTTTACGTTTCGCTTCGTCGTCCTCAGTCTGACCTCTCTGAAGCCCATAATGGAGGCTGAAGCGATGGCGTCCACGCTTATCGCCCCTGAAGGAATGTACACGCGCTTCCCAGTCCTTTCAGCGGCATCAATTAGTTTTTGCCTGAACTCATCGTCCATGAGGGCTCCGGAGCTCAGAATAACCACGTCTCTGCCACTTTCAAGGATTCCGATTGCGTAATCCCTAACAGCTTTTTGAGAGGCGCATTCAACAGCTATATCGAAATTCTGCCTGAGAAAATCCTGGAAATCGGTGAATGTCGCAACTCCAAATTCTCTGGCAAATCCTTCAGCTCTCTCTGGATTCATGTCGTATGCCGCCTGAACATCCACGTTGCTGGCTATAATTCTGGCAATGCTCCCGCAGCCCACAAGCCCGAGTTTCATTCGAACATGTGTTCGGTAAATGAAATTTAAATCTATCCCTCATAATGTCAACAGCCCGCAACCTTACAGCATTCGCAATCTTTTAATTTCATTTCCCACTCGCCTTTACATGGAAATTCGTGAGGTTGGTGATGGCGTTTACTGCGTCGACACCCTTGTTGGAGGTCAGAGGGAGGCAATCTCATGCTTCATTCTCGACTTTGAGCGTGCGGCAATTGTTGAAGCCGGCCCGATTTCCACTTACAGAGCGGTTCTGGAGGCTCTGGACGAGATTGGAGTGAGGAGGGAGAAAGTGCGATATATCGCAGTTACCCACGTCCACCTCGACCATGGCGGCGCTTCCGGAGCGCTGCTGAATGAGCTGCCTGAGGCGAAGGTGATAGCCCATCCTCTGGGAGTGAAGCACCTGGCAGACCCATCCAAGCTCTGGAGAGCTTCAAGCTCAATTCTCGGTAACCTCGCCAGCATCTACGGCCAGCCATTGCCCGCTGACGCTTCCCGCATAATACCAGCCGAAGACGGGCTGAAGGTGGATTTGGGCAGCGAAAGGCTGGTGGTAATCCACTCTCCGGGCCACGCACCCCATCACGCAGCCTTCTTTCTGGAGAACAGCAGAATTCTGT